>JACRII010000184.1 GCA_016235875.1 Planctomycetota bacterium | reverse complement strand
TATTGCACTATCAGGCAAAAAATGGCATCATGTAATCCTTGCAATTGCATCGATAGTTGTTTCTGTTTTTATAATGTTCGGGATGAGTCGTCTCGGTATCATTACCCTGACCGCGCCGTTTGTCATATCGACATGGCTAGTTTTATTGATAAGCAATGCGCTGAGGTATAGACTACGTAGAGCCTGAACGAAAACCCATACTTTTGTCATTTCGACCGAAGGGAGAAATCCGTAAACCCTGCAGTTTCAATAGTCACAAGATTTCTCGTTCCGCTCGAAATGACAGTTTTGCTCGTTTTCGTTCAAGCGCTGCGTAAGCACAGCCAAATAGCTTTAACCACGAAGGGCACGAAAAACACGAAGGAAAGATATTTCACCGCGGAGGCGCAGAGGACGCAGAGAAAGACATGCCGCAAAGACACAAAGAATAAAAACGTTGCCATTTCCAGACACCCCCCTAAATCCCCTCTTTATAGAGGGGACTATAATTCCCCTTATTAAAGGGGGCATGTTGGAAAACGTTTTACCCGATGCAGGGTGTACAATATTCTCATTACTGAGATTTTTAAAAAAACTAAATTATTACAATAATTATTCACGACTTTGTGGTAAACTCTCCGTGTCCTTTGCGCCTCTGTGGTGAAATTGTTTTTGGATTGGGAATTTTATGATTAAGATAAAAGTTAAACCGGAAGATTTTGTTGTTGAAGAGGTAGCTGACCTTTCATTTCAGAAAGATGGGGATTTCTGCGTCTATCGTCTCCAAAAGAGGGGATGGAATACCGTTGACGTTTTAAAAAATCTTTCGAAGAAACTCAACTTGCCGTCTTCTGATTTTTCATACGGCGGTAAAAAGGACAAATATGCCCTCACATCGCAGTACATCACAATCGGACGGCAGGGCTATAAACAAACAACTCCCTCTGCTCCTTCCTCTTCTCAAGGAGGTGGTGAAGGAAGGATAAAAAAATCCTGGCTTATGCGTAAGAATTTGCAGTCTCCTTCGATGGTGAATTCGGCAGAGATTGAAAGGCTTATTCCAACGAAGTTAGATAAGGAAAACTATTCGCTCAGTTTTGTAGGCCTCATGGACAGGCCTATGGGACCAGACCTCATTAAGGGTAATAAATTTCATATCGTTGTGAGAAATCTTACAGAACATGAGTTAAAGTCAGCGCTCAATGAGATTGAATGCGTAAAAAAAGACGGTTATTCCAATTATTTTGACGATCAGCGATTCGGCAGTTTTGATGCAAGGCAGGGATTTGTTGCAGAAAAGATCATCAAGAAACACTACAACGGCGCATTGAAGATATATTTTTCCCGTATCCATCCAGAGGATAGCAAAGACGAAAAGGAGCACAGGAAATTCATTTATGAAAACTGGGGTAATTGGCAGGCATGTATTACAAGGGCTACGAGCAGATTTGAGAAAGAGGCATTAAATTATCTGGAGAAGCATCCAAAGGGATTCGTCCCTGTTCTCCAGAGAATATCACACGAAGAAATGGTGCTCTTTTTTTCTGCATATCAATCGCATCTGTGGAACGAGGTTTTAAGGAAAATTATCCGATCGATTAGCGAGAACAATTTAAAAATTTCCAAGGGAATTGCAGGTGATTATTTATTTTATACGCAATTAGACGATACGAATAAAACATATTTAAACAGTCTCGTTATTCCCATGCCGGCATCCAATATCAGGATGCCAGATACCTTTACAGAAACCCTTTACTCGGAGGTCTTAAGGGAAAACGACATAAAGTCTCCCATGTTCAATATAAGAAAGATACGGCAGGCATTTTTCAAGGGCATCGAAAGAAAGGCCGTTGTGATCCCGGAGGAACTGTCTGTTGATTATTCAGAGGATGAGATTTATCAGGGCAAGAAAAAGTTAGTCCTTGATTTATTTCTGCCAAGAGGGTGTTTTGGAACCATATTTATCAAGCGGATATTCAGTTAATTTAGGAAAACTAAACCACAGAGAACGCAGAGAAAAACTTTAAACACATTTTTTGTTGACATCGTTATGCCAATTTAGGCATAATGATTAACAAAGTTTATGAAAGCTAAATTCAAGATATGGTTAGAAGAAAAGGGCGGCGTGGCCTTTGCCGAAGGACGTAAGATGCTGCTGGAATCCATAGACCGTCTGGGGTCATTAAATGCCGCGTCTAAGGAATTGGGCATGTCATATCGGGCGGCATGGGGGAAGATCAAGGCGACAGAGAAGGCGCTGGGCATAAAATTACTTAAGGTTACCACGGGAGGAAAGGGAGGAGGCGGGGCAACCCTGACACCGGAAGCACGTGAACTGATCTCGAAGTACAAAAAATTCGATGACAGAGTGGCTTTACTGGTTGAACGGGAGTTTAAATATATTTTTAGGAAAAAGAAACCCGTTTAGAAACTGTATTTATGTTCGGGAATTTCAACGTAGGGGTTGAAAATCTTCAACCCCTACAAGCGATAGCCCAGGGCAGCTTGATTTAATTATTGCGGATACAACATAGTAATGTAATATGGCAAACAGGCTTTGCGGAAAAATTGTCAATGTGGTTCAAGGCCAAATCCATGCACATGTGCAAATTTTGTGGAAGGAAATACCTTTGAGCGTCATTGTTACAAGTGCTTCCTGTGAGGACATGCGCCTCTCTGTCGGTGATACGATTTATGTGCTTGTAAAAGGAACGGATATTATGCTTGCAAAATCCTTTTCGGGCATGCTGAGTGCAAGGAACAGGGCAAGAGGCATTGTAAAACAGATTATTCAGGGGGATGTGCTATCAAAGGTTTTTGTGGAATCTCAGGGAGATATGCTTCACGCCTTTATTACCAATAATTCTTTAAAGGAAATGAATATCCGCGAGGGGGATGAGGTTACGGCGATTGTAAAATCAACGGAATTGATATTATCGAAGGAAGCATAGCCATGAAGCAAATCCGGGAATTAGGACTTTTTGTGATAATACTTTCGGTGGTTTGTTTTTCTCGTAGTGCCCAGGCGGGCGAAAAGATACTCATCGCTGCAGCCTCTGATTTGAATTTTGCCATGAATGAAATTTGTCGTGCCTTTGAAAAGTCACACCCAGGCATCAAGGTAGAAGTTTCTTATGGTTCATCGGGTAATTTCTATGCGCAGATCAAACAAGGCGCGCCTTATGACATATTCTTTTCTGCTGATGCCTCCTATCCCGCACGCCTTGAGGAAGAAGGTTTTGCGGTAAAAAGCCAGCGACAACTTTATGCTATTGGGCGGATTGTGCTCTGGATTCCAAAAAAGTCATCATTAAATCCCCAGAAAAGTTTAAATCTGGTTTTAGAGCCTGAGTTGAAAAAACTTGCCATCGCAAACCCCAAACATGCGCCTTACGGTCGTGCAGCAGAAGAGTCGCTCCGATACTATGGACTATTGGACAAGATTCAAGGCAAGCTGGTCTACGGTGAAAATATTTCGCAGACGGCACAGTTTGTTCAAACAGGTTCCGCTGATGCGGGTATTATTGCCATGTCTCTGGCAATTTCTCCCAGCATGGCTGAGAGTGGAAGCTATTGGGTTATTCCCACCGAATCATATAGCAGGCTGGAGCAGGGATATGCCGTATTGCAAAGAGGCAAAGGCAAATCCAGCGTAAAGACTTTTTTAGAGTTTGTACAAGGAAAGAAAGGGAAAACAATACTTTCAGATTTTGGTTTTATTTTACCGTAAATCGAATAGGTCTTAACTTGATATAGGAATTTCAAACAATCAGTTCCTCCCCCTGTCCCCCTCCAGAGGGGGAGAAAGGGGGAGGATTCCATAGGGGAGGATAGGTGGGGGTGAAGGAAAAAAGCCAATCACCCTCCCTAAATCCCTCCCATCAAGGGAGGGATTGTTTGCAATTTGTGTAGTTGCCGAAGGCCCAATTTATAACGCTGGGACTTATTCCCTGTCCAATGCCAATCACGAGGGTCGGCGCTACATTCTCTCATTTTAAAATGGTCAAAATATTTTCATCAAGGGACTAATATCAAATGAATTTTGCAACGCCACTCCTCTTATCTTTAAAACTTTCCCTCGTTACCATGATATTGTTGTTCATTGCGGGCATTCCCTTTGCCTACTGGCTTGTTTTTTCAAGGATGCGATGGAAGTTTCTTGTAGAATCCGTTGTCGCCCTGCCCCTTGTCCTTCCCCCAACGGTTTTGGGTTTTTATCTCCTCATGATTGTCGGAGGCAATAGTTTTATGGGCAGATGGTATGCATCTGCATTCAATAAGACACTTGCATTTTCCTTTGAAGGACTTGTTTTGGGCTCGTTCATTTACAGCCTGCCCTTTGCCGTACAGCCCTTTCAAACTGCCTTCGCAGGGGTTGACAGGAAATTGCTTGAGGCCTCATGGTCATTGGGCAGATCTCATCTATATACTTTCTTTTCCGTTATCCTGCCTCTATCCCGTCAGGGTATTATTACGGGTTGTGTGCTTTCCTTTGCCCACACCCTGGGTGAATTTGGGGTCGTGCTCATGATCGGCGGGAACATCCCAGGGATAACGAAGGTTGCTTCGGTAGCCATCTATGACGAGGTGCAGTCGCTGAATTATGGAAGCGCAAATATATATTCGGCGATACTGTTGTCCTTTTCATTCATAATCCTTGCCGTAGTTTATTTTATCAATAGAAGATTTATACGGACTATCTAACCCGAACGAGTCGGAAGAGTTCTTTGATGGGAATTTACGATTTTTTTAAATCCCAAATCGTAATTCGTAAATCGTAAATTCTTGCTAAAAGTGTCAAAATATTTTTGGGAAGATACTAATGCTGAATATTTCACTTCAAAAAACATGGAAAGAGTTCGGGCTGGATGTGGCCTTTGAGATTCCCCGTGGAAAGGTAACGGCATTATTCGGGCCTTCAGGCGCCGGCAAATCAAGCATCCTGCGCATTATTTCCGGTTTGGAAACAGCCGATGGCGGTATAATCTTACATGGAAGAGAAGTATGGTTTGACGATAAACAAAAGATTCATCTTCCACCCCAACAGCGTTCCATCGGCTTTGTATTTCAGGACTTTGCCTTGTTTCCACACCTGACGGTAGAGAGAAATGTTGCATATGGAATAAAAGAAAAGAGAAGGTTGAACGAATTAAAAGATTTGATATCCCTTGTAGGTTTATCCGGCTATGAACGCTATTATCCCGCCCAATTATCCGGAGGACAAAAACAGAGGGTTGCTTTGATTCGAGCACTTGCCAGGAAACCCGACCTCCTTTTGCTCGACGAACCGCTTTCTGCCCTTGACTGGGAGACACGCAGGCAGTTACAGGAGGATTTAAAAAAGATTATAAAACAGCTTCACGTGACAACTCTCTATGTGACCCACGACGTGACCGAGGTGTATAAACTGGCAGACTATGTGGTCGTGCTTGAGTCAGGAAGGGTTGTCAAAAAGGGAACACCGGAAGAGGTTTTCCTGGGGAAAAAATTAAGTACCCGCATCCAGATTGTTGGGAAGGTGGTTAGTATTGAATCTGATTCCATTATGGCGGCTGTTACCGTTATGCATGATGATCAGTATTTTAAGACCCTGATCGATACAGAAGAGGTAGATAGGTTGAATTTAAAGGTGGGAGATGATGTCGTAATCGGCGCTAAATCTTCCGATGTAATCTTGTTTAAAGCCTTAACACAATCTTAACACGATCTTAATATTTCCTTAATAATTATGAGATAAAAGGTTTATTTAAAATAATTTCCTGAACAGGAATTTCTTCGCGGGTTCAAGTTTGCAACTTGAACCCACCTTTTGTAATCACGATCAACTTTCATTTTAACTTTGGGTTTTAATAAACGGTGTCGAGGCGCAAGTCTTCAGGTTTTTCCCCAATGATGGGTTCAGGTTACAAACCTGAACCTGATTTTTATTATGGCCACACAGTTTACGAATGTTGCGGCAACAAGACTCATCCAATACGGTACGACACTGGGCTGATTGCCTTAACATTCCTCTTAAAACTTTCCGTATTTATTTTAGGAAGCGTTCGAGATGAAGGTTGAACAGGGTATAAAAGGGCAACAAAAAACAAAGGTAAAATTAGAGGGTCTGACCTTTTATTATGGGAAATACAAGGCCATAGACAAGGTTTCCATGGAGTTCTTTGAGTGTAAGGTTACGGCTATCATAGGACCTTCAGGATGTGGAAAATCAACCTTGATTAAGTCGATTAATCGCATCTCTGAGATTACGAATGAGGTGCAGGTCGAGGGAAGAGTTTTATTGGATAATAAAAACGTATACGATCGTGACATCGACCTCGTCGATTTGCGACGACGCGTAGGCATGGTATTTCAGAGACCCAATCCCTTTCCCAAATCTATTTACGATAATGTGGCCTTCGGTCCAAGGCTATCCGGAGTGAATAATAAGAAACGATTGGATGAGGTCGTGGAATATAGTTTGGCCAAGTCAGCCCTCTGGAATGAGGTCAAGGATCGGTTGAATCAGAGTGCGATTGGACTTTCCGGGGGACAACAACAACGGTTGTGCATAGCGCGCGCACTGGCGGTAGACCCCGAAGTCTTGCTCATGGATGAACCCTGTTCGGCGCTCGACCCAACGGCAACGGCAAGGATTGAAGAGTTAATTGAGGATTTAAAAAAATATTATACGATAGCGATTGTCACTCATAATATGCAGCAGGCAGCACGTATTTCTGATTATACAGGATTTTTATTGAATGGGCAGTTGATAGAGTATAATATAACTACAGAGATATTTACAAACCCTGATAATAAAGTTACGGAAGATTACATCACAGGGCGATTCGGATAATTATGGGGTACTTTTTATAACTATTCAGCCACTAATTGACACGAATAGTCACAAAGAAAGAAAAGTTAATTCGTGAAAATTTGCGTTCATTCGTGGCCAAATAATAATATTCTATGGAAAGACATTTTGATCAACAATTAGGGGCGCTCAGAAAAAATCTCATCCAGATGGCTTCCGGGGTAGAGACGGCAATTGCCAATGCCGTAAAATCACTGATCGAAAGGAATAGCGAACTGGCGCGTCTCGTTGTGCAAAGCGATGAGCAGGTGGATGCCCTGGAATTGGAAATTGACAAACAATGCGTGGATTTGTTGGCATTACGACAGCCATTGGCTATTGACCTTCGGTTTATTACATCGTCAATCAAGATCACAAACAACCTGGAGCGCATGGGTGACCTTGCCGTCAATATTGCTGAACGGGTAATTCCCCTTTGCCAGGAGCCGCAACTGAAACCACTCATTGATATTCCAAGGATGGCAACGATTACCCAGACTATGGTTAAGGACAGTATTGACGCCTTTGTAAACCGGGACACAGAACTGGCACGTTCTGTATACGAACGAGACTCCACCGTAGATGCCCTGAATGACCAGATATTCCGGGAACTATTGACCTACATGATGCAAGACCCGGCAAATATAACGCGGGCAGTCCACCTGATCCTGATTTCCCGTCATCTGGAAAGGATCGCCGACCACTCAACCAATATTGCCGAAGAAGTCGTATATATTGTAAAGGCAAAGGTCGTCAAACACCGCGCCTATAACCTGGATGAGTCTTAGGTGTCTATAAAACATAAAAACGCCACATATTTACCGGCAACATATTCACCTGTTGCAAGATTAAATCCCAAACTTCTGTATATACTGCTCTCGCTTATACCGCTCTGTGTTTTCCTAAACTCACTCCAAAGCGGGTTTGTTTATGACGACATCGGGGTAATTGAAGATAATTATTTTATACGCTCCCTGCAAAATATCCCAAAAATTTTTAGCAAGGATTATTTTCACCTTGCTAATGAATTAAGCTACCGCCCAATCGTTACCCTCACTTACTTTCTGGACTATGTTATCTGGCGCCTCAATCCTTCCGGATACCACCTGACCAATGTCATCCTCCATACAATAAATTGCTTTCTCTTATATGCCGTAGTTCTGCGGCTTGCAAGGATGCGCCCCGTTGCATTGCTCTCGGCAGTTTTATTTTCCATGCATCCATGTGTGACAGAGGCTGTCAATGCCATCAGCTATAGGGAAGATATACTTGCTACCTTGTTTATTTTTCTGTCGTGTCTTTGTCTGATTTTGTCAGGTAAAAAGGTTTATTATGCGTTATCACTCCTATCCTATCTGCTAAGTCTATTTTCCAAAGAGACGGCTATTGTGATGCCAATGTTCATCCTTTTGTGGTGGATATTTTTTATGAGGAAACGCCATCCCTCGTTTCATCCTGTTCGGGAGGGTACGGGGAACTTCCCTTCTGCTTCGCAGTTAAATGGCAGCGAATCTTTTAGTCCTGCAAAATCAAGATGGGTGAGAGATTTCACAAACTACTTTCTTGGATACATTCTGATAAGCATTTTCTATTTAATAATACGCTTTATTGTCCTGAAAAACCCATTGGAAGCGTCCGTTGGTTACCTACAAGGAAGTATCACGATAAATTTCATGACGATGGCCAAAATTCTGGCCTCGTATGTTAAACTCATGTTTCTGCCGTTTCACCTGAGCGCCGACTATACGATTGCCCCTGTGCTATCAATCTTAGATGCCTCCTTTATTACAAGTCTTACCCTGCTTGCGGCTGTGGGTTTTATTATTTTTAAAATGATACCTACAACCGTGTCCTTGCATGTTTTGTACAGGGATCGAATGTATAGCATGTTCATGCTTTGTTTTTTTGCCGCATTGCTTCCAGTCTTAAATATCATACCGATTGGACACATCATGGCGGATCGGTATCTGTATCTCCCGGTTGCCGGATTTTGCACCGCTATCAGCGGGTTTTTATTACGCGGTGCAATCACTCAATTCCCTGTAAATAAACAGGAAAAATTCCCTGTTTATAATCACAATATACTGAGCAATTACGCTTTTGTTATTCCGCTCATAGCGGTAATATGTATTTTTTTTACTGCGAGGACTGTTTTAAGAAACAGGGACTGGCAGAATGAATATATCTTCTGGACAAAAATTCTCAGTGAACAACCACAGAATTACGATGCGCACAATAATCTGGGAAGTTATTTTTATAAGCAGGGGGCACTGGACAGGGCGATTTGTGAACTGGAAGAGGCCGTCAGACTAAAGAAGAATTATCCTGAAGGGCACAATAGTCTGGGAACGATGTATATAGACAAGGGACTCATTGACAAAGCAATTGCAGAATACGTTGAGGCAGTAAAATATAAGCCTGTATTTCCTCAGGCATACTATAACCTGGGGAATGCCTGTATTAAAAAGGGCATGGTGGATGATGCCATTAAGTTTTTCGGTAAAGCAATCAGCCAGGGTATGTATAATCCCCAAATTTTTAATAACCTTGGCAGCGCATATATGAAAAAAGGCATGATGGACGAGGCCGTCGCTCAGTACCAAAGGGCATTATCGGTCTATAGGGACTTTGCGGAGGTACACAGTAACTTGGGTTACGTATACACAGAAAAAGGTGATTTAGACAGGGCTGTGTTTGAACTGAAAGAAGCCTTGAGGTTGCAGCCCAGCCATGCCAATGCCCACAACAATCTGGGGGCAGTTTATTGCCAGCAGGGATTATGGGATATGGCGCTTGATGAATTCATGAAGGCCGTCAGATTTGATCCAAAAAATGCCAGCGCCCACAAGAATATTGGCATGATTTACTTTACAAAGGGAGATAAGCAAAGAGCCAGAGAACACCTTTTACAGATGCTGAGATATGATCCGAATTATTTAAAAGACGCGGGTATTTACGCAATCGTTTCAGAACTCGGGTTAATAAAGGATTAAAAGGATTGGAGGTTTGTCCAGTCATGTAGTGACTAACACTCGCACCACTTCTTCTGGTAGTTCAACAAAAACAAAGTGTTTCTTGTGGTACAGATAATCTTCACCACTTTCATCAATCACGCGCACAAAATCATCGTGTTCCGCTTGTTCGTCTGGGATGACTTCGTAGATTTTTCTTGGAATCAAAGATGCTTCATAACCTTTATTGTCTAAGCAAAGGACAAATCGCTTTCTCATAGTTGTCTCCTAATTCAGATACCGCTTGATCTTTATATCCTTCCGACCTATGCCATGTGCCTCATACCAGTGAAGTTCTACCCGCCGAATCCTGCCATTTTGAAGTCTCACCTGGGCAATGCCTTTGAGCTTTCTCCAGCGGCCGTGTCCGTAAACTTTCTGCAAATACGGCAGGGCACGAACATGTGAGCCAGCAACAATAGTTTCGATATTTTGAAACTCGCCAATAATTTCAAAATCCACGCTCACAGTTTAGCATACCACAGTAAGCAAAGCAATATTTTTGCTGATGCTGCCATTATTCACTGGCAAAGAACATACCACGTGTAGTCTCAACCGTGTAACGCCTGAACTCAGCAGCGTCGTCAAGTGACTGAATGACTTTTCTTAGTAATTCCTGTTGTGACATTTATTCAGGCGCTCCAAATATATTTTTTTGATTTCGTCATCCGGTAAATCAGGAAACCTTTTACGCAATCCATGAAGAAAAAGATCCCTGGAAAATTGGGACAATTCGAATGCCTTAAGCAGTCTTTGCTCAGGTGACATACGGCGAAGCGCTTGAATGTATAGCTTATGATTTGGACGTTTTTTGATATTCATAGTAGCTGGTAGACCGGTAAAGGGTTTTGCTCACGCTCTGTCCAACAACTACCTTCAAACTTACAAATTGCATAACCAACGTGATAAAGATGCTATTTGGTTATCATCTGTCAGATTTGCAGCATTTGTAAGTATGCCTTTTTTCAATAAATTCCAAATTTCTGTTGCCATTTTTGATTCTATGGCTGCTCCAATGAAGAAAAGATGTGGCGTATGACTCACTTTCTTAAATGACTCTTGTATGCGGTTGAGCGCTGTTCGTGCAGTTTTCCAGTGTTCATCAGCGCCAGCAGGGTCTATTCCTCCCTTGAGCTCTCCAAGGGCAATATACGAGGCGGGAGAATTAAGTATGTCTTTGGCAATTTTCTTATTGGAAAAAACCTTTTGTTCACGATTGAATAAACACAAATCCACATTATTGCCAACGATTGGCACAATCAAATTAAAAAGTGCTGTACGACTCTGATTATCTTTTTCCCAACCGATTCCCTTTACGAATATCTCAATTTCTGCATCATTTTCTGGCATTTGCGCCCATACGTTTGTTTCAGAGTGAAGCCACTCATAAGATTTACCGGCAACCCTAAGTGCGGAAATAATAGAGCGAGTTAACTTCCGTTGTGCTAAGACTCCGCCGATGTTCCTCATTGAACCACCTAGAGAATCTCCGCGTATTAACAAAAATCTAAAAACCAATTCTTCAACAAACTTTTTCCCTGCTGGTTCAAGGAAATTCTCGATAAGCCCTTTTATTGCTGCTTTCTTATCTCCTGGAAGCAGATGGTTGTTTGCCTTGTCTGATACACCAGCAGCAGTTAATAGGGCTGATTGTATATCAGTAATATTGAGCAAATTACCTGGAGTTTTAGCAGTTGAAGCAGCAACTTTCAATGCCCGTGCTTCTTCAATATATGGCGTAGCCTGTCTGTTTTTTTCTAATGCCAGCGCAACGAAACCAGCGCGAACTGCTTCATATGTGGTTTCGAGGTCTTTACTGGATTTTAAGTGCGGAATATTTGGTTTGTTCACCTATTTTTTCTCCAAACATAAACACACTTTCGAAGCAGTTTGCGTCCATACTCACCCATCTGCTGACTGCTATTACCTTTTCCATTGGGCAATATCAGAATGCTTTCTACGTGGAACCCCAACTTTTCGGCTATGTCTGAAAGTATCATATCCACTGAAATACTGGCCCCCGCATATCGGACGTTATCGTTCACCATAAATAGAGGAGCATTTGGCTTCAATACCCTTGAACATTCAGCAATTACGCAAGCCATCTCGTAAAAATAACCACGAACCATTCGAGGGATACCAGTGTTATTTAGCATACCTTGCGCTTTTTGATCATTCAAGTATTTCAAGATAGCTTGCAACAGATATTGATCATCTGCGGCAGTAATGGCCTCTGTCCACTGTTGATTTATCTTCAACAAGTCTTTGGCACGATTTTCAACGGTACAACTAAGCATTTGTTGGCGAAGATTTACTAGCTCTTGCTCGCTTATGCCGGATAAAGCAAGCTCTAAAGCGTAAGTGCGTGTATAATCATACCGATTACAATATGGCGGTGAGGTAATAATTGCATCGTATGTGTTCGCGGGAATTGTTGGCAATACATCAAGACACGAGCCACTATAGAGATTAATCGTACCTTGCGAATGCTTTGAGGTAAAAAGTGTTTTTTGTTTTCCTTTGGTTTGTAAGTCAAAAACGATCTCTTTTATTTTATCACAAATAGCCTTCTCAAAACTGAGAATTATTCCTTTATTGAATGGTTTTTTTCCCTGTCGTCTGCCAGATCGGTAATCCCATCGTAGATATTGACCGTCTTTACGGGTATAGCTCACCGACTCCAAAATGCACCATAAGGCAAACCGCAAAACAACCCGAACGCGTTCATTTTCTTGCTCACATGTGCCTAAGTATCTTTCTAGTGTTTCCTTTGTTTGCTCCGGATACGCATCTTTCGTAATCCTTAATTCGTTTAATGGTATTCGTAACGCAGATTTTTCCCAGGGTTGTTCAAGTACCCATTGTTTGAGAACATTAAAATCATCTTTCGTGAATTCTAACGCCAGTATTTTTTTCGTATTGATTATTTGTTGGCCAATGGGTAACAATTCAATCCCATCCGCATTCAATCCTAGTGCGCTACCAGCAAATAAAGAAGTTCCACTACCGGAGAACGGGTCTAAGATTATCCCCTTAATGAGTTTGTATTTTCCAAATAGATATTCAACTAGAGAAGCAGAAAAGGCTTCTTTGTATTTGTACCATCGGTAAATTTCTCTAGTCTTATTATCCTGAAAACTTACAAGCGAACGAGACAGAGGAATTTCAAGACGAAACTTGTTCTCGAAATAGTGATATAAATCTTGGTCAAGACGTTCAACTTCACCTAAAGTTTCATTTTGTTTTAAGTCTCTAACGTCCTTTGGCAAAGTTAACATATGTTTACACCTTCTTCAAATATATCGATGGGTGTTAATTCTTCTTCAGCCAGCGATGCTGCATAGTCAAGACAGGCAAGTATGTCTTCGCGGCTTATCGAAGGGTACTCTTCGATAAGTTCCTCAATTGTATCGCCATTGGCAAGCATACGTATTATCTGGTGAACAGGAATTCTTGTGCCTTTGATACATGCCTGCCCATGACATACTTTTGTATCAATTGAAATTCGTTTGTCCATTAACATAACCTCCTTAATATTTAAAAATGCTATCTTTAACGTATTTTATCAATCGAGCGTGACAAACTCCAGACTTCTTTACTTAGAAGGAGCCACCGTAAACCATTTTCTATTTCCCCCATTCCTTTCTCTTCCATCCCAGGAACATATCGGTGTATTCGCC
>JACRII010000183.1 GCA_016235875.1 Planctomycetota bacterium | reverse complement strand
GATACGAGAGGTTCAGGGAAAGATAGACGAAGAAGTTGCTAAAGAAATGACCAAGGCCCAACGTGAGTACTTCCTGAGAGAGCAATTAAAGGCAATCCATAAGGAGCTTGGGAAAGACGACCCTCACATGGAAGAAATCAATAAACTGGAAGAAAGAATCAAAGAGGCAAAGATGCCAAAGGAGGTGGAAGAAGTGGCCATCAAGGAATTAGAAAGGCTAAGGGATATTAATCCTGCATCGGCTGAGTATCCGGTTTCCCGAACATATCTGGATTATCTCATTAATATCCCATGGAGCAAAAAGACCGTTGACAATCTTGACATCCATCAGGCGGAAAAAATCCTGAATGAAGACCACTACGGTCTTGAGAAGGTCAAAGAGCGTATCCTGGAATTCCTGTCTGTACATAAATTAAAGGAAAAACTTAAAGGACCCATCCTCTGCTTTTGCGGCCCGCCAGGAACCGGAAAAACATCGTTAGGGAAATCGATTGCGCGCTCTTTAGGCAGAAAATTTATTCGTATCTCTTTAGGGGGTATCCGCGACGAGGCTGAAATCAGGGGACACAGACGCACCTATGTTGGCGCATTGCCTGGACGCGTCATGCAGGAAATCTGTCGTGCAGGGTACAGCAACCCTGTTTTCATGCTCGACGAGATTGACAAAATTGGAGCCGATTTCAGAGGCGACCCGGCTTCTGCCCTGTTGGAAGTTCTGGACCCTGAACAAAACTTTAGTTTCGTAGACCACTATCTCGATGTCTCATTCGATCTTTCTAATGTGTTATTTATTACGACGGCCAACATTCTCGATACAGTTCATACCGCACTGAAAGACCGGATGGAAGTCATATATCTTCCCGGATACAGCGAAGACGAGAAATTGAAAATAGCCCAACAATTCTTGATCCCAAAACAAATCAGAGAAAACGGCCTGGAAGAACATCCCGTTATATTCCAGGCCCAGTCCATTTACAAGGTCATTCGGGAGTACACCAGAGAGGCGGGGCTGAGAAACCTCGAGCGAGAGATTGCGTCAATCTGCAGAAAAATTGCAAAGGAGATCGTTGCCGGCGAACAGATCACAAAAGAAATAAAACCGGAGGGTGTGGATAAATTCCTTGGACCGAGAAAGTTCTTTTATCAAGTTACCGATGAAGAAGACCGTATCGGCGTGGTTACCGGCCTCGCATGGACAGAAACAGGCGGCGACATCATCTTTGTGGAAGCGTCCCGAATGAAGGGAGAAAAGGAGCTAACCCTCACGGGACAACTAGGCGAAGTCATGCAGGAATCGGCCATTGCAGCGCTCAGCTATATCCGCAGCAATGCAAAACGACTCAGTATCGATGAGAATTTTTATGATACTTCAGAAATCCACATCCATGTCCCTTCCGGCGCAATACCTAAAGACGGGCCTTCTGCAGGCATAACCATGTGTATGGCGCTTGTTTCACTGCTGACAGGCAGATATGCAAGGAGAGAAGTTGCGCTCACCGGCGAAGTCACGCTGACGGGAAATGTGTTACCCATTGGAGGAGTCAAGGAAAAGGTGCTTGCAGCCATAAGGGCAGGCGTGAAGACGATTGTGCTCCCCTTAAAAAACAAGGATGATTTCGAAGAAATTAATGCAGAAATTCGCAACAAAATTCAATGCGTTTATATCCAAAAAATTGATGATGCCGTTAATACGGTATTAATTCAAAAACAATAAAAGGAGGAAACAGCGTGATCAATATAAAAAACATCCTCTGCCCAATTGATTATTCGATTTATTCGGAGAAGGCATTAAACTATGCAATAGAATTTGCTGGAAAATATGGGGCAAAGCTTTTCCTGATACATGTGCTGGACATTCGTGTCTACGACATTAACGATCCGGACCTGTACAATGTCAATATCGTCGACAAAGAGACTATTAATAAACTGAGAGAGAGGCTGCTCAAGTGCGTCAATGAAGATACGAAAGGAAGGATATCGGTTGAGGCCGTCGTTCTGCAAGGTGTCCCTTTTGCCGAAATTATCAAGGCATCAAAGGAATACGACATTGACCTGATTGTGCTCGGCACGCATGGCAGGACAGGTCTGTCTCATGCAATCATGGGGAGTGTTGCAGAAAAAGTCGTACGCAAGTCACCCTGCCCGGTGCTTACCGTCCGGCATCCTGAACATGATTTCGTAATGCCATAGATTACCTGGTTGTATGGGAATTTTTTGACGCAGATAAACACAGAATATCTACAATGTAAGGTTTTAAGATTTTAAACCCTTACGTATATCTATTATAATCTGTGTCCTAATAGAAAAATGCCTAAATATATACTTATAGATCACACGGCAGATATAGGAATCGACGTTTTTGGTACAACATTAGAAGAATTATTTACAAATGCCGCCTTTGCCCTGTTTGATATCATAGCGGACTTGTCCACAGTAGAATGTAAGGCCGAATATCAAGTAAAAATCTCAGGAGTAGATAGAGAACAACTGCTCGTTATCTGGTTAAGTGAATTGTTGTACTTGCATGATGTAAAATACTTGCTCTTCAAGGATTTTCGTATTACGGACATGAAAGAAAATCAATTGACCGCATCCGTATCCGGTGAAGTGTTTAACGATGATAAACACGTAATTAAGACAGAGATAAAGGCCGTCACATATCATGGTTTATCAATCGTCCAGGAAAATCACCAGTGGAAAGCACGGGTTATTTTTGACCTATAAATTATAAAGGGGTTTTATGGCAGACGATAAATATAAGATTCAAAAGATAGATGACTACCGCTGGCGTATCCCCAGAGAAGGCAAGATGCGGGTGGACGGCATCGTGTACGCCGACAAACACATGCTGGAAGAAATTCAGAAGGACGAAAGCCTGCAGCAGGTGATTAACGTCTCTTATCTTCCGGGGATTGTAAGCCATTCGCTGGCAATGCCTGACATCCATTGGGGATATGGGTTTCCCATCGGCGGTGTGGCGGCGTTTGATATGGACGAAGGCGTGGTTTCCCCCGGCGGCGTTGGGTACGACATTAACTGCGGGGTAAGGTTGCTCAGGACGGGGCTGTATCGTGTTGAGATTTCAGGCAAACTCGAATCTGTGGTGAATACGCTATTTGCCAATATTCCATCCGG
>JACRII010000178.1 GCA_016235875.1 Planctomycetota bacterium | reverse complement strand
CATAAGTCCGGTTACAATTCAAATTTCATTCCTCTATTATATTTATAACGGCGTCTTTGGTGGTAACCCGGTTTTTGATATCGATGTCTTCATCTCGGTATCGGCCTGGATATTTTTCATGTGGTAATAGTCCATAATGCCGAGATTCCCTTCACGAAATGCCTGGGCGATGGCCTTGGGCACTTCGGACTCGGCTGCGAGTACTTTCGCCATGTTTTCTTCTGCAAGCGCCTTCATCTCTTGTTCGCGCGCATTCGCCATGCCTTGCCGTTTCTCCGCCTCTGCCTGGGCAATCCGCTTGTCCGCCTCTGCCTGATCGGCTTGAAGTTTCGCGCCAATGTTGGCACCCACGTCGATGCTAACGATATTAACCGAAAGAATCTGAAATGCCGTATCTCCATCCAGTTCCTTTGCCATAACAAAGTTTGATATCGAATCGGGTTTTTCCAGCACTTTTTTATACGTTTCAGACGAACCGATGACCGTAATAATGCCTTCACCAACACGGGCAATAATGGTTTCTTCCGTTGCGCCACCCACAAGCCTGTCAATCTTTGTGCGTATGGTCACGCGCGCCTTCACCTTGAGCTGGATGCCATCCTTTGTTACGGCATCCAATGCGCCAGAACCTTTAACAGGATCGGGACAATCAATTACCTTCGGATTAATGCTGGTCTTTACGGTGTCAAACACGTCCCTTCCGGAGAGATCGATGGCACAGGCGCGGTCAAAACTCAGTTCAATATTTGCCTTACTTGCCGCAATAAGGGCACGCACTACATTAGTAACATTGCCGCCTGCCAGTTGGTGCGCCTCCAGAGATGAGGAGGCAATATCTATCCCCGCCTTCTTTGCCATAATACGACATTCCACAACGGAGTGGGCATCGACATGCCGGAAGCCCATACCGATCATCTGCAGGAAAGACACCGGGGCGTCTGATGCAACGGACTTGATGTAAAGCCATCCATACTTGAAGATAACGAGTGCAAATAAAAGGATACAGAGAAAGAGCACAATGAATACAAAAACCGAAGCCTTTGTGGACATGGTAAGAAGTGGTAGATATTGCATATAATTTCCCCCGTTAAATTAGGCTGCCTATGGCAGCGACTTTTAAACTCCCCCCTATTATAAGAGGGGCTGGGGGGGTGTTAAAGGCATTTTTACACACCCCTTTATCCCCTCTTTCTAGAGGGGAAATTATACAAGATTGAAATTCTTGAAATCAAATTACCCTTTCCTTGATGGGCAATGTCACTGAATGAAGATAATGTACCGCCCTTTCAGGGTTAAAAATATTATCAAATCCTTATCCCAGGGCTGTCGCCCTGGGCTATCCTCTGTCAGCCCTTCGGGCTTTACCTCGACGTATATGAATTTCATCTTGTAGTGGCAATTCATGAATTGCCACTACATACTGTCGCCCAGGTATTTTCCACTGCTAATGTTTTCTATGCTGGTTCAGCCTTGTAGCCTGAACCGAAACATTTTGGTTCAATCGAGGACGATTGAACCAGCAAAGCAGCACCGTGCACTTACTGATACGGCGGCTTTGCGGCATTTTAAAATTCCTGATTAAGATATTCGAGTTACGCGAAAAATTTATCGGTTACAAACCATTATCCTCTTCTAATTTCTTTTTAAGTTCGTCGAGCTTGTTAAGCGCCTCAAGGGGTGACATTCTGGACGTTTCGAGCTTCCTGATCTCTTCGATTACCATGTCTTGTTTTGACAAAAAAAGTTTTAACTGGGCAGGTTGTTTACTATTCTGGGCTGTTTTCAATGGCGCAAACTTTGGTTTACCGTTTACATCCAGGGTTGCAGCCTCAAGGTTGTTCAGGATAATGCGCGCCCTCTGGATGACTTCTCTCGGTATCCCCGCAAGTCGCGCGACGTGGATTCCATAACTTTTATCAGTTCCCCCTTCTACAATCTTTCGCAAAAATATAATCTCGTCTCCCCACTCCTTGACAGCGATGTTAAAATTCTTGATTCCCGCAAAGAGCAAGGCAAGCTCGGTGAGTTCGTGGTAGTGGGTGGCGAAGAGCGTCCGGGCATGAATGTGCTGGTAGATGTATTCTGTAATTGCCCAGGCAATGCTGACGCCGTCAAAGGTGCTCGTGCCACGCCCTACCTCGTCTAAAATAATGAGACTGCGTTCGGTGGCGTTATTCAGGATGTTTGCCGTCTCATTCATTTCCACCATGAAGGTACTCTGCCCCCTCGAAAGTTCGTCCGAGGCGCCTACCCGCGTAAAAATTCTGTCAACCGTTCCAATGACCGCTTCTTTTGCCGGGATAAAGCTCCCCATCTGTGCCATGAGAATCAGGAGCGCTACCTGGCGGATGTACGTGCTTTTCCCCGCCATATTTGGTCCGGTGATTACCATGATCGTATCCTGAGTGCCATCCAGATTAATATCATTGGGCACAAAGCTTTCACTGGCAAATTTTCGGTCCAGTACGGGGTGGCGTGCGTCGATTATTTTTAATTCCAGACTATCGGTAATCTCAGGCATGATATATCGATTTTCTACAGCAAGATTGGCCAGGGTAGACAATACGTCAAGCAGTGCAATTGCCTCAGACGTCCTTTGCAGGCGCGCTGTAAAGCCGCTGACCTGTTCACGTATCTGGATAAACAAATCGTACTCCAGATCCTTTGCGCGCTCGTCAGCCGTCAGCACTTTTGTTTCATATTCCTTGAGTTCCGGGGTAATGAAACGTTCTGCGTTTTTGAGTGTCTGTTTCCGAATATAGGTCTGCGGGGTATTGTCCTTGTGGACGTTGGTAACTTCAATATAATATCCAAATACCTTGTTGTACCCGACCTTGAGGGAATTGATGCCCGTTCGTGCGATCTCTTCCGCCTGAAAATTGGCAATCCAGCTCTTTCCATTTTTACTGATGTACTTCAATTCATCAAGCGCTGCGTCATAACCCTCCCTGATAAGCCCTCCGTCTTTAATCGTGGGCGGCGGATCAGGCACGATTGCCGTGCCGATCAAGGTGCGCACTTCATCAAGGACGTCTAATTGTTCTTCTGCAGATACTAAAACGTCCGACATACAGAATCCTACTTTTTCTTTCAGTGCAGGTAATTTTGAAAGGGATTGTTTTAAGCTGACAAGGTCGCGTCCATTGGCGCGACCGCAGCTTATCTTGGTCGAAATCCGTTCAATATCGTAGATGTTACCCAGAATGTCGCGGAGTTCCCGCCTTAATGGCGAATTTTCAGATAATTCCTTCACGCCGGTCTGGCGATATTTGATTTCGGCAGATACCCGCAAAGGGCTGATAATCCATTCCCTGAGCAATCGGGCGCCCATTGGCGTCTTCGTCTGATCGATCACGCTCAGCAGCGAACCTTCCCGATCACGCGCCCTCATGGTCTGGGTAATCTCCAGACTCTGCTGCGTGGCCTTATCCATGAGCACCCGGTTGTCTGCCTGATATTTTTGAATTTTGCCAATGTGCTTCAGCGAGGTCTTTTGTGTCTCTTTTAAATACTGGATCACAGCGCCTGCAGCCCCCAAAGCCGGTCCCACGTCTTCACAACCGAAACCTTCCAGGGAGGTGGTTCCAAAGTGTTCCATCAGGATTCGATATGCAGTATCTTTCGAAAACTCCCAATCAGGGCGGGCGGTAACGATCCCGTCACATTCTGCCCGTATCCTTTCCATAAAAGAGGTATTGTTCCTTACGGTTTCTTCGGGTAACAGCACTTCCGATGGATTCAGTCTTGCAAATTCGTCAAAGAGAGTTTCTTTCCGAATATCCTCGACTTGAAACCGGCCCGTAGACAAATCTATCCAGGATAATCCCGTCATGGTATTTGTTTCCCATACCGCTATTAAATAATTATTGCTTTTATCTTCCAGGAGGGTGTCTTCTGTAATCGTGCCCGGCGTTATGATCCGGGTGACACCGCGATCGACAACTCCTGTGGCCTCTTCAGGGTTCTGCAATTGATCACAGATGGCTACCTTATGCCCGGCCTTGATTAATTTTCGAATGTACGATTCGGCGGCGTGATGAGGCACGCCTGCCATGGGTATCGCGCCTTCACCTTTGGAACGCGAGGTGAGGGTAATCCCCAATACCTTCGAGGCGAGCTTGGCGTCCTCAAAAAATAATTCGTAGAAATCGCCCATACGAAAAAAAAGCAGTGCATCTTTATGCTGCCTTTTTATTTCGTTATATTGGCGCATCATCGGTGTTTCAGTAATCATATTAAATCAACCACCAAATTCGGACATTCCCAACTTCCTATCTTTCCAACCTCTCGACTTCACGTATCTGCGGTTTCTCTTCACACATGAGTCAGGTTTTAGATGTTGGATGGTTAAATGGCTAGATGGCTAAATGGTTATTAACCATTCAACCATATAGCCATTTATTCACAAAGTATTTACATTGAATCTTGCATCTTATTTTTTATTGGTCTGAGGCTTCGCCTCGATAATCTTGATCCTGGATATCCTGAAATTAGGGTTATCCCGAAAAAAATAAAGATGCGAAGCGCATGCACAATCAGAAGAACCAAAACCACTCACAAGTATCACAGCGTTTTTTATATTCCCAATTTTTTGACTCAGCACACACTCGGCGTTCTTTTCAGCAGCATAGGTATGGACACAAGACACCTGCCCGTAATGGAGCAGATAATCGATATGCCAGTGCATTTTTTTGTCTCGCCGCAAATGCCTTTCTATACGGTCTTCCAGATTATTTTGAGCGCTCCCGACATAGACATAAAAACCTCCCGGAAAGCCAAAGTTACCCAGACATCCAACTTGTATAGTATGCTTTTTAACGAGTTTAATGGTAAGACAATATATACCTTTATTCAAAATAAACTCTATTCTCATGCAATGTTCAGAAAATCCAAGCGTGTTAACCTAAACGGCATCGTCAAGCAGCAATGAAACCTGTATCATGTGACGGGTGACGTGTCACCAGACACGCAACACCCGTCACGTAAATGTTTTTCAATAAGAAGCAAGGAATAGTATAAAAAATTCCCTTAGAAATGGAAAGTCTATATTTTTAATAACCATATAACTAAAATTCCCTTAGAAATCAATTAACCTTGACAACTCTTATATCTTATGTTAACATTTTGTACATTATTAAGTTATAATTTCTTGTGAGATATTGTGTTATGATTCCAGAACATTTAAAATACGCACCCACCCATGAATGGTTTCATGTCGAAACTAAATCAATCACTGTCGGACTAACAAAACATATTGTTGATGAACTCAATAAACTTTTGTTCCTGGACTTACCTAAAGTAGGGGATGAAATCCTTGCGGGTATCTGCTTTGGAGAAATCGAGTCGTTAGAAAATCTGCTAGATATCACATCACCCATGGCAGGTGAAGTTATTGCAGTAAACGAACGATTATTTGAAAACCTGGACATATTAAGCAACGACCCTTATGTGCATGGTTGGCTAATAAAGTTCAAAACAACAGAACGCCATCTCATCGATGAATTGTTGAGCGCCCAGGAATACGCCGCACACATTAGCAAATCGCATCCAGCCGCTCCCCCGAGACAAAGGAAACGACGCAGCAAGGTAGTCATAAAAGGAAAGCGGCGAAGATAACCTTTCTATGAACTCTATAACCAAACGCAAGCTCGTCATTTTAACTGAGGGGAGACTCGATGTCTTTAGCGCAAAAACGGCCGTTAGCGTTATTCGATATTGCAGAGAAGAAGTCGCTGCGGTCATAGATAGCGTCAGCGCAGGAAAAGACCTTGAGTCGATTATTGGTATTGGCAAAGGAATTCCCATTGTTAGTACCGTTGCGGAAACTTTCCCGTTAAAACCCACGGCACTCCTTATCGGTATCGCCCCTCCCGGCGGCATGCTTCCAGCCGAATGGCGCAAGCATATTACCGATGCCTTAAAAAATAAACTCGATATAATCAGCGGTCTCCACTGCCATGTAAGCGATGATCCTGAATTTTCTCAACTGGCGCACGACCATCAACGTGAAATCTGGGACGTCCGCAAAGTTCCCGAAGACATTCCCCTTGGCGCCGTAAAAGCAAAAGAGACAAAGACGTTGCGCATCCTTACCGTAGGCTCTGATTGTAATATAGGCAAGATGGTGACCTCCATCGAAATCACAAATGCCGCCAAAAAGCGGGGAATTAACGCCTGTTTCGTGGCAACAGGGCAGACAGGAATTATGATCGAAGGGAGTGGGATTGCTGTGGACCATGTCATTTCCGATTTCATTTCCGGGGCGGCAGAAAAACTCGTGCTCGACCGCACCCAGTATCGACTTTTGAGTATCGAGGGACAGGGCACTATCGTGCATCCGGCATATTCCGGCGTTACCCTTGGTCTATTGCATGGTTCTGCGCCGCAGGGCCTTATTTTATGCCATCAGCCTGCACGAAAGACGCTTCGCCATTTTGCCAGCTTTCCCATTTTGCCCCTTCCTTATTTGATCGAACTTTACGAAAAACTGGCGCAGCCAGTCCATCCCTGCAAGGTACTTGGCATTTCGCTCAACTGTGTGGGTATGTCCGATAATGATGCATCACGTGAGATACAAAAGGTGGAAAAGGAAACGAAACTTCCCGCTACCGATCCCATCAAGTTCGGTGTGGATAAATTTATTGACGTTATCAGTCCTCTCTTACCATGAATCTCTCTTTCCATGCTCTAGATTTGAAACTCAGGCACACCTTTCAGATTGCACGAGAAATTCGTGATGTACAAAACAATATTATAGTTCTTTTAAAAAACGAAGATGGAATTACAGGGTTGGGAGAGGCAGCGCCTACCAGCTTTTTTGGAGAAGATGTAAAGAGCGTTACTGAAGTGCTTGCGCAGTCCATCGATCTCTTAAAAAATGCCGATCCCTTTCATATAGAAGATATTACCGGTTACCTCAAGAACAAATTCCCAAAGGATGCCACTGCACGTGCGGCAATTGACATAGCCCTCTACGATTTAATCGGCAAGAAACTAAAAATACCCCTTTATAAGCTCTTAGGCTTGAATCGAAAAGAAGTAAAGACAACCTCGTTCACCATAGGAATTGATACCATGGAAAAAATGTGCAAAAAGGCGGATGAGGCAAAAGATTTTCCCATACTGAAAATAAAAGTAGGTATTAAAAACGATATAGAAATTCTGAAAGAACTACGCAAGATCACAAAGGCTGTTTTTCGTGTAGACGCTAATACAGGCTGGACGGTTGACGAGGCGATAAAGAAGCTGAACACTATGGAAGAACTCGGGGTCGAACTCGTAGAACAACCATTTCCTGTCGGCAGTATTGAAGCGCTGAAGAAGGTCAGACGACATGTAAAAATCCCTGTCTTTGCTGATGAAGACGTAAAATGTTCAGGAGACATACCCCCCCTGTCAGACGCTGTGGATGGGATTAATATTAAACTGATGAAATGCGGTGGGATTCGCGAAGCCCTTCGGATGATTTCAACGGCTCGCGCCCACGGTCTCAAAATTATGATTGGATGTAATATCGAAAGTTCGGTGTCCATCACGGCGGCAGCGCATCTGACGCCCCTGGTCGACTATGCCGACCTTGACGGACATCTGCTTGTTACAAACGACCCTTATATCGGGGTGACCGTTGATAAAGGGAGATTGGCATTGCCTGATGGTGATGGGCTTGGGGTAAAGACACGTTGAATGTACCGGTAAAAAATTCAGTGTAAAATGAAAAAAGATGCAGAATAAACCACTAACACAAGAAATACTGACCCATGCCAAAGGAATACATGATTATGTAATTCAGATGAGGAGAGACTTTCACAAACATCCCGAAACTGGTTTCGTTGAAACCCGCACTTCCGGCGTTATTGCCGATGAATTGAAACGGCTGGGACTTCAGGTACACACGGACATAGCAAAGACAGGTGTAGCCGGTGTCCTGGATGTTCCTGGAGCGTCAAGCACCGTAGCCTTTCGGGCTGATATGGATGCCTTGCCCATAACGGAAGAAAATGAGCTTGAATTTAAATCCCAGAATGAAGGGGTGTCGCATGCCTGTGGACATGATGCGAATATGGCGATGCTCCTGGGCGCGGTCAAACTCATGGTGCAGTTGAAGGACAAACTCAAACGACGGGTAAAATTTATCTTTCAGCCATGCGAAGAACAACACCCGGGCGGGGCGAAGTTAATGGTGGAGCAGGGCATTCTCAATGATGTGGATGAGATTTACGGATTGCATATCGAACCGAATATCGCTTCGGGTACTTTTGGATTACGGGCCGGCGCAACGATGGCGGCCACAGACCGTATTGTTATTACCATCATAGGGAAAGGCGGCCACGCCTCTACTCCTCATTTATGCGTAGATCCGGTCGTTATTGCAGCCGAGGTAATCCTGGCCATTCAGACCATACATTCGCGCAAGGTAAACCCATTATCCCCGTGCGTGATTTCTCTCTGTCAGATTTCAGGGGGGACGACCTTCAACGTCATTCCGGACAGGGTCCAGATCATCGGTACGGTAAGAACCCTATCCAAGGAATTGAGATACCGGATGCCGCTTTTGATAGAGGAAACTATTAAGGGAATTACCTCACACAACAATGCCACGTACCAATTTGAATATCTCAAGGGACACCCTCCCTTGAATAATCCTCAACCACAGGTGGAGTTCTTGCAAACCAGGATCGAAGAACTTTTTGGCAACAAATCGGTGGAAAATATAGACCCCAAAATGGGGGGAGAGGATTTTTCTTATTATTTGGAAAAGATAAAAGGAGCCTTTGTTTTTTTAGGTTCGGGAAACCTGGAAAAAGGTACGAACCAGCCGTTGCACAGCTCCCGGTTTCTCCTGGATGAGGACGTGCTTTACATGGGCCCGGCTTTGTTTACCTCTATTGCATGTACACCGTAAGGAGTGTATTCTAAATGAGTAATAAGAAAATATCAGAATCAGAAAGGCATCGGGCACGGCACGCCAAGCCTCCCTGGGGGAGCTGGGAGGTGTTACTGGAAGAGCCAACGTATAAGGTGAAGCGGGTTACAGTCTTGCCGGGAAAACGACTCAGTTACCAGAAACACTCCAATCGGAATGAGCACTGGAGCGTCATCAGCGGCAAAGCGCTGGTAACCATAGAGGGAAAAGATACCCTGCTGGAAGCAGGACAGGCCATCGATATTCCCAGAGAGGCAGCCCATCGCGTTTCCAATCCAGGACATTCCCCCCTTGTATTTATTGAAATTCAGCGTGGCAGCTATTTAGGGGAAGACGATATTATCAGGCTGGAGGACGACTATGGTCGTTCATAATATATAGTAAACTGTTTTGGTTCAGGCTACAAGCTGAACCAGCACAGATCCAAAACTTTGAATGCCCAAAACGCTTCGTATTTTGAGTTTGACTCATTTGAAATTGTTTCGGGTTTCGTCTCTTTTGCCGGATGGGTCATTCACCTGTTTCCGCGAGTACGCTGCGCACTATCCTGCTCAGTTCTTCGATACGATATGGCTTGGCGATAACGCCTTTGAAATTATAGCTCGCATAATTGGACATCACCGCGTCGTCAGAATAACCGCTCGAAACGATTGCCTTAACATAGGGGTCTATCTCAAGCAGTTTCTGCATTGTCTCCCTTCCCCCCATCCCGCCTGGAATGGTCAGGTCGATGATAACCACGTCGAACGTCCGTCCTGAGTTTTTTGACTTCTTGTATAGCTCGATTGCTTCGCTGCCATCCCTGGCAAAATCCACTTCGTATCCAAGCTTTGTTAACATTTTTCCGGCAACATCTCTAACGATATCATCGTCATCCATTACCAGAATCTTTTCCTTCCCGGAAATGAGTTTTTCTTCAACCGCCTCCACTCGCTCGATTTCTTTTTTAGAAGCGGGGAGATGGATATAAAATGTTGTCCCCGCTCCTGCGGCAGATTCTGCCATAATATATCCCGCGTGGTTTTTTATTATAGAGTAAGCGGTTGCAAGTCCAAGTCCGCTGCCTTCCTCTTTCGTCGTAAAATAGGGATCAAATATCTTGGGAAGATGCTCTTCCGGTATGCCAACGCCGGTGTCTTTTACGGTTATTTTTACGTATTTTCCGTTTTTTACGAAGGGGTTATTTTCAGCGCTAAGAGCAAAATTTTCGGCAGACACCTGAATGGTTCCCCCGTCCGGCATGGCCTGTTTTGCATTGATAATTAAATTATGAATAACCTGGGCTATCTGTCCTTCATCAACCTCAACAGGCCAGAGGTCCTTCGCTATAGCAAAGTCGCATTTGACATTAGAGCCGCGCAGGACAAGGGTGGCTGAATCTCTGAGCAATTTGGCGATAGAGACGGTTTTTTTGACAGGCGCTCCACCCTTGGCAAAGGTTAATAATTGCTGAGTCAGGTCTTTTGCCCTTAAAGAGGTATTTTCGAGGTCAGTCATTATCTTATGAAGATTGTCTCCGGGGTTTACGAATGTCTTGGCAATGGAGGCATTCCCCAGGATTCCGGTCAGCAGGTTGTTAAAGTCATGGGCAATGCCGCCAGCAAGGGTGCTCAGCGATTTGAGCTTACATGCCCTGATAAATTCCTCATCCCGCTTCTTGCGTTCGGTAATATCGCGGACAATGGTGATGACCGCAGGTTGGCCATGCCAGAGCGTCCTGGAGATGGTCATTTCTACCGGTATGGCGGCTCCGTTCTTTTGGCTGATGGTAACCTCGCAGTGATTAGGGCAGGGCATCCCTTCGAGTATTTGACTGTAGAGCTTTATCTCATCTGGAAATGTGTCGGGCGCTATATAATCTCTCATGCTTTTCTTGAGCAGTTCCTCAACACTCCAGCCTGTCATTTCGGCAATTCTCCGGTTGGCATAGACGGTGTCTCCGCCGCTTCCCGCAGTAATCAGAATGCCGTCGTTGGCATTATCGGCAAGCGCCCTGAAGTTTGCCTCCGATGCCTGGAGTTGTTCTGTCCTTTCTACTACCCGATTTTCGAGTTGTTCGTTCAGCAAGTGCAGTTCGCGGTGCATAAGAATCAGGTCCTGGTTTTGTTGAACTGCATTTTCATATGTCGAAAGGAGGAAGTTTAAAATTTGCCGGCGGCCGGAGGTTATTACATACCGCTCTCCTGCAAATTTGACTTCCAGTTCTTTTGTATCAACCCCTTCCTCCTGCCTTGAGGCTGTAAGGAGCGCCTCAATTTTGGAAATGAGGTACTTGTCATCGTATGGCTTGGTAAAATAGCCGTCTGCAACTACCGATGCCTTGCGACTGGCGTCTTTCCTGTCTGTTAATGCCGTTACGAAGATGATAGGGATATTCTTAACGTCTTTGTCTTTTTTGATTTTTTCCGCCAACTCATAGCCATCCATTACAGGCATAACAATGTCGCTTATAATAATCGTCGGCCTGAATTTTTTTGCTACTTCAAACCCTTCCTTGCCATTAGCAGCAACCATAACCGCGTAGCCCTTTTCTTCCAGCAGGTACTTGATCTGTTCAGCCTGCGTTGGACTGTCCTCAACGACCAAGATCGTGACCAATTTGCTTGCCGTGTCTTGCTTTGTTTTTAAAGCGAGGGTGGCGTGGATACGTGTCAGAAGAAATTCCTCATTATATGGTTTTACGATAAAGTCATCAGCCCCGCACGCAAGGCCCTTGACTATCTCCCTGGGGTCGGAAAGCTGGGTCAGGAGGATAACGGCAATGTCTTTGAGCTTGTCATCCGACTTTAACAATTTGCAGAACTGATAGCCGTCTATCTCAGGCATCAGGATATCACTGATAATTATCACCGGCTTCTGTTCTTTCAGGATGAAGAGGGCTTCTCTGACGCTGTAGGCAATCACAATCCGATAGCCAAGCTGCTTCAGGAGTACCTGCAGTTGTTTTGCCTGCGTTTGGCTGTCTTCAACAATTAAAATATAACCTTCGCCCTTCATGGTTCACCTACCTTTTTAACCCGATCCTTTAAAAATTGGCAGAAGTCTTCTATCTCTGTTAATTCGTCACTCATTATACAAGACCTCCCCTTTCTCAATATACCCTTTCATCCTTTCTGTAGCATCCTCCATAGGAATGAGGTCTACATTGAACTCTCCTGCACTTATTAATAATTCACCAAGAGCCTTGAAATAAAGACTGCCTTCAAGTCCTTTGACGCAGAGGTCAATGTCAGAATGAAAACGAAACCTATCCTTATTCAAACAAGAACCTATGAGAACAATCTTTTTTACATGGTATTTTTCTACCAAAATTCTAATGAGATCTTCTATAAGAGCCCTGGCTCTAATATACCTTCTTTCTCTTTGCCTATTAATACCGCTTAAAAGACTTTCCATATTTTATCCTTAAACGAAACCTAATGTGGGATTTGTTTACCTTATTCAGTCGCTTCAGGGGAGATAAATCTCACTCTACAATTACGTAACATCAAATATATTAAACCTGTCAAACGAAATCATCTCTAAAAACTTACCTTCTTATATTATCCTTACACCCTCCATTCGTCAAGCTTTTAAGCGCTGGCGCCATCTTATGGGGAGGAAGCACGTATGTCGCTGCGTCAAGTTTTAATGCTTCTCCCGGCATTCCATAAACAACCGAACTTTCTTCGTCCTGAACAATGGTTATGGCCCCTTTTCCCCTCATCATCTTTAGTTCCTCCGCACCGTCTTTTCCCATGCCAGTAAGGAGCACACCGATTATATTTTCTCCAAAGACGTTCGCAGCGGAACGGAAGAGATGAGAGACCGAGGGACGAATGCCGTATTCCGGTTTATCCTTGTTGAGCACAATTCGGTTACCTCGTATTTCCATATGGAAATTGTCCGGCGCGAAGTACACGTGTCCCGGCAGGGGGCGATCCCCGTAGGCGGCTATATGGATTGGAAGGGATGTAGTTTGCCCAAGCCATGCTACCATGCCTTCGAGAAACCCTTTTGCGATGTGCTGAACGACAAGCACCGGAACGGGGAATGTTTGGGGGAGACCCGATAGAATTGTCTGAAGCACGGGTGGTCCGCCTGTCGATGCGCCTATAGTAACGATTTTAATATTATTTGTTGTTTGCCCGGGTATTATCTTAGGTGTGCCCGAATCGATCGCTCCCGATAGTCGCGATTTATTCCATCGTTTTACTACTTTTACCTCGGACATCAGCTTCACCGTCTGGACGAGGTTTTTTGATGCGCTATCATAGCCAGGATGTCCTTCGCCCAATGGTTTTTCGACAATAGCTAGCGCCCCAGCCTCCATGGCACGGAATGATTTGTCAACATCGCTGCGGTCGAAGCTTGCGCTAACGATGACTATGGGCACAGGGTGTGTTTCCATGATCCTCCGGGTTGCCTCGAGTCCGTTCATTCCAAGCATATTTATGTCCATAGTGATTACATCGGGTTTTTGTTTCTGGACAAATTTCAACGATTCCTCGCCGTTTTCTGCCGTCCCCACAACACGGATGCCTCCGTCTTCTTCAAGGATATTTTTCAGGTGCTGGCGGACAACCGCCGAATCTTCGACGATGAGAACCTTAATCATTTATTTCTCCACGAGTAAATTTGATAGAAGCCAGAGGCAAGAAGTTAGAAGCCAGAAGTAAGAAGCAAGAGGCAAGAAACAAGAGTTAACGAAAATTCCAGTTTTCATCTCTTGCTTCTTACTTCTTGCCTCTTGCTTCTAACCCCTTACACTTACTTCTTGTACGTCTTCCAATTCTCAAACAATCCGTGCAACATTTTACCAAGTTCTTCATATCTACTTACGAGGCCGTCATGTTTAGCTACTGCAATATACTTGCAATCAAAGCCAAAATCCAGCCACAACTTAGTTTCATCACATGAACCAATTGAATCAATCAGGTGTCGTTTGAAAACATTTTCATAACGTCTCTTCGCCCATCCTTCGACAATATTTGCCGTCACAGACCTCGATGCTCTCCGCACCTGGTCAATTAGCGAATACAGTTCGTCTTTCGGAAACTCTTTTGTGAGCCAAAATATCTCCATTGCGAGTGAATACGATAGCTGGAATACATTGAGATCCTTATAGGACTGAATCATTGTTTCTCTCCTTTATATTAAGAAGCAAGGAGCCTGATGCAAGAAGCAAGATGTAGGATGCAAGAGGTCTTGCTTCTAACTTCGTGCCTCTTGCTTCTTCAAATCAATCGTCTCACAACCTCCAGCAGATTGCTCTGGTTAAAGCTGCTCTTGACGATATAGGCATTGGCGCCGACGTCTATGCCCCGCTCACGATCTTCCCGCGCCTCAAGGGCTGTTACCAATACGACAGGCAACTCTGCAAGCTTTTTGTCGCTCCGAATTTTCAAGGTAAGATCAAAACCGTTCATCCTCGGCATTTCAATATCCGATACGACCAGGTCGAAATGTTCCGTCTTCAGCGTTGTAATTGCATCAATGCCGTCAACAGCGGTTTTGACGTCATACCCTGCCGACTCCAGAATGTTTTTCAGGAGAATCCTTGAAGTAATGGAGTCTTCAACAACCAGGATGGCTTTCCGTTTTGCTTCTGCCTTTTCTGCCGCAACGGCTGGCATTGCCGGAGCGCCTGCGGCTTTTACGGCCGATCGTATCAAATCAGGGACGTTCAGTATAGGCACAGGCTTGCCCGTTCCCATAATCGCAGCGCCGGCGATGTTCCGTACCCTGGCGAGTTGCCTGCCGAGGTTTTTGACCAGTATCTCCTGCTCGTCCAGAATCTTGTCTATTCCGAACGCAATGCGTTTTCCAGAAACACTGAGAAGTAAGACCGTTGTAGAATCCGTCTGTTCATCCCTCTTTTTTTTATAGGGCAACTCCAGAATGCGGCCAAGACGGGCGAAGGAAACCGGGCGATTGTTGACCGTTATGGTTTCCCTGTTTTCAACAGTCTTGATTTCGTCATTCCTGATTTTTATCGTTTTCTCCACGTTAGTCGTTGGTATAAGAAAGACCCGGTCAGATACCAGGACTGAAATCCCCCGAAAAGTAGCGACGGTAAGTGGAAGGAGAATACGAAATGTTGTGCCGGTATAGGGGGCTGTTTTTACTGATATGCTGCCGCCAAGGTTTTCAACCTTTTCCTGGACGATGGCAAGGCCCAATCCCCTGCCTGAGATGTCAGTTATCATCGGACTCGTGGAAATGCCCGAGTGAAAAATAAGATAGAGCGCTTCCCGTTCAGTGAGATTATCCGCCTCCATTTGAGATAGTATTCTCTCTTTTACCGCCGCTTCTTTAACCTTTGAGACATCAATCCCCGTCCCATCATCCGAAACGAGTATTTCGACCTTGTTTCCGTCCAGGTGAGTGGTGCTCATGGTAATCGCCCCCCGCCGGGGCTTCTTGTATGATGTCCTTGTTTCAGGTATTTCTATACCGTGGCCTATGCTGTTTCTTACCAAATGGATGAGCGGGTCTTTCATCTCTTCCAGGATGCGCCTGTCAATTTCAATAGTTTCTCCGCAAATTACCAGGTCAACTTCCTTGCCCTGTTCATGCGAGAGATTGCGGACAAGCATGGGAAATATTTCCAGCAGTGAAGAGAAGGGAAGCAGCATAGCCTCTTTCATATCATCATGGAGGTTGCCAACCATCCTGTCCAGCATTTTGTTGTATTGCATGGTCGACTTTGTCATTGCGGAGAGTTTACCTTCCAGCGACTTGAGGTGGGTTTGTGTCCAGGTGAAAAATTCCTGAAGCCTGGCAGCCTGTGATGATGCCAAACCTTTTTCACGACCTCCGTTTTTTCCCGTACTTTCCCGTTGTTCCTTGAAAATATCAAGATGTGTCCTCGACGCCTCTGTTTTACATAAATCAACCATTACGGCAATGTCTTTCAGGTTTGCGGCGTACTGATTTACTATATGTTTTACCGCGAGCATCTCTTCCGCCTGAAGCAGGAGCGATCCCAGCTTTGTCGCCGGTATCCTTACCGTTTCTGATGATGCAGGATGTTCTGTGGTTAATGGGTACTCCCGAGTTTCAAGAATCCCCCTTTGTCCCTCTTTGCTAAACGGGGATTGAGGGGTTGTAATGAACGATAGTTTGGTTCGCAACTCCTGTTCCTCTGTCGGGAGTAATATTTCTCCTTTCTCTATTGCGCCGGCCTCGAGGTTTGAAAGCGCTTGTATAAGTTTTGGAATCCGATCCTTCTCCAGCGCCGGCTGCCCTCCTTCGAGTGACGAGAGGATGGCTCGAATAGTGTCGATTGCATGGTGAAGGGTATCAAAAAGTTCCGGCGATTGGCTTATCTTTTTCTGCTTCCATAGCGAAAATACACCTTCGACAGACTGACAGATTGTTTCGATATCCGATAAATTAACTGCACGGGCAGCCCCCTTTAAACTATGGGAACCCCGATAGATAGTCTCAAGGATTTCCATCTGTACGTCAGGCGGCGGTGTTTTTTCCAAGCCGACCAGTCCGGAAATTATCGTCTTGAGGTGGTCCTGCGCTTCGACCTTGAATGTCGAGAGAAGGCGTTTGCGAAAGTCGGTTTCTTTTTTACCCAATGTATTCTGCCTTTTTGAAACGAAGGTTACTTATAACTATGATAATCGTAAATGGAAATATCAAGCCACCTAGTGACAAGGGACGGGTGTCGGATGTCGTTTTTCTTGTCTTTCGTCACTTGTCACACGTCTCTCGTCACTTCTTAAAAAGTCCCGTTATATTTTATAATATTCAACCAGCGTCTTCAGCTTCCGTCCCAGTTCCTGCAGATTCCGCACGGTGGATTCAACCTGTTTTGTGCTGGCGGCATTTTGTGCGGTTGCCTGTTTGATATTCGTCATTGCCAAAGCCACCTGATCCATCCCAACCAATTCCTGCTGGCTGGACGCTGCAATCTGAGTCACCGCCTGCGCCGCCTCTGCAATACTCCTCGAAAGCTCACGGATGGCGTCACCGGTGCCTGATGATTGCTTTACCGTGGCATCAACGGCTTTACTTCCCTTTTCTGTCGCCATTACTGCGGCGCTGCTTGCCTTTTGAATATCGTTCAGGATCGTCCTTACCTGTTTTGTCGCCTGTTTTGATTGTTCGGCATGGCTCTTGATTTCCTGCGCCACAACCACAAATCCTTTCCCGTGTTCACCCGCCTTGGCTGCCTCGATTGCGGCGTTGACGGCCAGAAGATTCGACTGCTCTGCAAGGTCGTCAACGGCGGTAATGATCTCTCCTATTGCCTGATTATGTTCACTTAATTTAACGATGGTTTCGGCAATATATTCCATTTGTTCTTTGAGTTTATTGATTCCTTCTATCGTTTCATTTACCGACTTTGCGCCGGTCTGTGAAACCTGCACGGCATTCTGGGCAAGGGTAACGACGTGTTTTGCCTTTTGTGAGGAGACGGTTGCCGTCTGTTTTACTTCTTCAACCGTCGTGGTCGTTTCTGTTACCGCCACGGCTGTTTCTTCTGAGCCGGAAGCAAGCTGAGCCGTTGTGGTGGCAATTTGGTTCGAGGATGAGGCAAGGACGTTTATCGCCCCCATAATATCCCGTGTCTGGGCCTTAAGTTTTTCCAGCATGGTGCGGACTGTTCGTACCAGAATACCTACCTCGTCCTGTCTGTTATGAACAGGCACATTGACGGATAGGTCTCCATTGCTGACCTTGACAAGTTGTTCAGATATCTTCCTGACAGGGCTGGCAATCTGCCTTGCTGCAAAATATGCAATAATTGCCACAAAAAGGCCGATGAGTAAACCGGTCCATATGATTCTCAGTCCTACCGTTTTTACCGGAGTAAATGCTTCATCGTCATCAATCTCTGCCAGAACAGCCCAACCTAGTCCAAACGCCTTATCGAGTTCCTTCCCCGCAGAAGCGCCAACCACGGGTATGCCTCTGTAATCCGGATAAATACCGGTCAATGCCTTTTTCTGGTTTTGAAATAGTCTTATAGGTTCTGTATCTACTTTTTGTCTTAAGATTGCGTCATCAATAAATCTCGATTCGGTAATCATATACCCATCTTTATCAACGATATAGACCTCTCCCGTCTGCCCCATCCCTTTTCTATTAGTTGTAACCTCATTCAGCGCTTTTAATTCGTAGCAATTGACAATAACGCCTATCAACTCTTTTGTTGTCATTGATAAAATTGGGGCTGAGATCGCAATAAGATCCTTACCCGCAGTTTCAGAGCGATAGACGGATTTAACGTGAATGCCCTTTTTGCCTTCGTTAAAGTAATCATCATCTGATTTATCGCCGCCAATCTTTCCCTTATCGGTAGTGGCTGCCACCCTGCCTTCGAGATTAAGAATCGATATGTCGCAACAGTCCGGATCGAGGGGTTTCTTGTTTTCCAGAAGATGTTTGTTCAGGTCGTCGGACAAACGCTTGGTGTCGGGTACTTTCTGATTTATCTTTTCAAGGCTGTCACGTAT
>JACRII010000176.1 GCA_016235875.1 Planctomycetota bacterium | reverse complement strand
TTTCCCACGCCCCCTTTAATCCCAATAACTGCTTAAATAATTCCTTGTCTTGCATCCTACCCTCCTGTCCTTTTTGAAGGATAGTCTCCTATATCTCTACCCCCTTTTCAACCCCTTTCCATACTATTTCCTGATGAACCAGATAATTATCTATTTTTTGATTCTTTGCACTTATTGTATCTTGCAGTTCTGGCAAAAACCCCCTCATAACCCATACGGGCTCTATAGTTTTCCAACGGTGATCTTTCAACCAGACATTGCCATTGATTTTGCCCGATTTAGCGTAAATCATCGAGATGCCAACGAAAGGCTCAGGGACCTCAATCTCAACAGAGTCACCACCGTGTTCTGTCTCCAGAATTTTATCCAAGTTCGCGATTATGCTTTTGAGGAGTGCGTGGACAGCCTTTTCACCTTTATTCGGATAGCGATAAAAGTAATCATGGAACCAGACCTCAACATCAATAGGAGGTATGCCTTGTTTTGTAGCAAGTTGTTTGGCCTGCCTGACAATCTGCCTCTGTATACCCTTTAGTTCAGCAAGTGAAGTTTTCTCGTGTACAGATTTCTTACTTTTTATTTCTGTATGCTCTATACCGGTTATCCATTGGCTGACCCGGTATCGAAAATCAGGCTTCTGACCAGCGCCCTGTCGTGGCAACTCCTCGCCGGGAAGCTGATAAAGAGTTGAAAAAAGCCATAGATGGAATCTTTCACGTCCATCCTTTAATTTTTGCTGTTCGTGGAAATCATGAGTTAACATAATCCTGCTCGTGACTATTTCAAAATAACAGGTTGAAGGGGGCCTCTAATTGCTCTTTAATCAAGGCGTAACCCACACCGCCACACCCACATTTTCCCCCACTGATTAATCATCACTTCCTCCAAGGTCGCTCTCCAAATCCACAAGTGTTCAAAGTATTTAATATAAAATTTCGGTCACCACCTATTTTGGTCATTTCTTTGATTACATCCCTCACATAATTACGCAAACACAACATGTCTTGATGGGTTATTGTCTCATGTTTCCCTGTGTGAACAAGCTTGGATCTCTTGCCGTACAAAGACTTAACTTCAGCAAAGATATTCTTAGAATTCTCACAGTTCTTCCCCAAGAGGACTGCCGTGTTTCTTGATACTCTATAACTTAACTCTTGGTTATTTAGATTGAGCAGTGTCTCCAAACTTATCATAAGTGATAAAAATGCCAAACCGAGGTTGTGAGATTCATAAGACAGTTCAAAACTCTCAAATGCTAACTGGACTTGGGGACTACCAAAAGGAATCTTGTTATTCGCAAGAAATGATTGCGCATTAGCAATCTCGCTTTCAACCAATTCGAACCTTGTCGTATCGGCTAAGGGTCCCTCCCTCACTATTTGGAAAACAGCAGGTTCTGAATCCTTCATGTAATAAAAACATGAGAAGCGCAAAAATACATTTCCTTCCTTGAAAAGTCTCAACAGCCGTATCTTATTTCTTATAGACTGTTCAATGCCTTTTAATCTGTCCACCCTGATTACGACACCACCTTGAGCAGTACCTTCAAGTTCTTCGGCATTATATTTGACTATGCAGTAATATCCAGAGGGTCTTCCATCTGTATCAAAGCCTAACACACCCTTCATTGTCCCGTTCACCCCATAATGAAATTCAATTCTTGAAAGAATTTTCATTATTTGCTGTTGTGACTGTTTGACAATATCAAAACCATCCCCCAACTTCAGTCCAAGGACTGAATCATCGACATTCACTAAGAAACCTATAAAGTGTACTGCTATTTTTGGCAATTTTATGTACCTTTTGAACGCGACTGGAATAACGCCGCGAATTCCAGGGACATCATACTTAATTGTTGACCTTGTTTTTTAACTATAGTGGTAGATAAGGCCAATAATGTTATGCATACATTAAACGGCCTTTGGGCTCTGGTATTTGAGTACCATCTTCTTTTGCCGTTTTTAACCAAAACTTTACTGCTTTTTCTGCATTTCCAAGCGCTTCTTTTTTTGACTTACCATGTGCCATGCACCCTGGTAGTTCCGGTACTTCGACAACATAAATATTGTCTGTTTTATCCCAATAAATAATCATTTCATATTGTGATTCACTCATCGCTTCTCCGTATATTAAATTTATATGTCGTTAATATTTTCCTTATTTGCCTCACCTGATATCCTTTTGCCTTTGAACCTTCCGATTGCAAGTTGATTCTCTCAATTATTCCATCTTTTGTAAATATTTTACAACTTCCTTCCTGTCTCATTTTAAATCCAAGTGAAAGCAAAAGATTTACAAGTTCATTGAATGAAATGTTGTAATCTGATTGACCTGATAAAATTCGCCTTAATAATATTTCCCTTTTGCCCATTAAAATAGTCAAGATGTACAGAATTGCTTACATGGTCTTCCAAGAAGTATCACATCAAATCCATTCAACGTAGGCATGATAGCAGCTTCACATATTCAATTCACGTCAATAAATATCACACCATAAAAGTATGACGCAAATCTACTATAGACTTAAATTTTCGAATCTTTTCCGGATAATTCATTCAAAAAATCCCGCACCTTTTTCATATCGTCCCACACCTTGACCTTGTCATTAGGGTTTCTCAGGAGATAGGCGGGATGATAGGTAACCATCATGGGTATCCCTTTATACTCGTGGAATTTGCCCCGTAATGTGCCAACGGGAGCCTTTGTGCTGAGCAGGGTTTGAGCGGCAAAGGTACCTAAGGCACATAAGACCTTTGGCTGGATTAACTCAATTTGTTTGATGAGATAGGGCATGCAGAGGACAATTTCCTCAGGAAGGGGATTGCGGTTTCCCGGCGGACGGCACTTCAGGACGTTGGCAATGTACACATCGCTGCGTTTCAGCCCGATTGCCTCAATGATTTTTGTGAGTAACTGACCTGCCCTGCCAACAAATGGTTCGCCTTGTAGATCTTCGTCCCGTCCAGGCGCTTCCCCTACAAACATGAGCTTTGCCATCGGATCGCCAACGCCAAAAACCAGATTGGTTCGCGTCTTACCCAAAGGACATTTGTGACAGGCGAGCATTTCATTCTTTATTTCTTCCAGTAGTTTGGTCTTTCGTTCTTTCTCACTCATGAAGGTTTGGTCACCAGATATTTTTGTTGAATCATTGGGTGGACAAACGATTGTCCCTGCCCCTGACACAGAGATTTGTTCCTTGATAGGTTTTATTACAACAGCAGCCTCTATAGGTTTGATTTGTGGAACAACATTTGGTATTGGTAATGGGCGGCTTGTTACCTTATTCGATTTAGAGAGGGTGATTGTATCAACACCAAACCTCTTTTCAAGATCGATCCTGGTTTTAACGGTGCTAATTATGGATGCCAACTCTTTTTTTATTTCATCCAAATTTTTTGTCTGCATATCTGTGGAATCTGTAGTACCGGCTGTCTTTTCAAGCAGTTTGAAGCAAGGTTCACTGATTTTTTAACGACAGCGCCTTTTCTAACTCGTCAAGAATCCGTTGTTGTACTTCTGTAATTGTACCCTGGATTTCGCAACCGGCTGCATATTTGTGGCCACCGCCACCAAACTTGTTGGCAATGTTGTTCACATTAAAACCATTGCGACTCCGCAGACTTATCTTGATCCAGTTGGGTTCGGTCATTTCCCGGAGCAACACGCCGACAATGACGCCGTCGATCGATATCGGAATGTCTGCAAATTCCTGTGCATCGATAGGATTTATGCCTGTTTCCCCCAGCATTTTCCTGGTAAGCCATATAGTAGCAATTCTATTGCCTGCGTGAAGATTAACGGTATTGAGCGCCAGGGCATTTAATTTAACCAGATTGTAAGGGTTCGTATTATAAACATGCTTGGAAAT
>JACRII010000177.1 GCA_016235875.1 Planctomycetota bacterium | reverse complement strand
TTTCCCACGCCCCCTTTAATCCCAATAACTGCTTAAATAATTCCTTGTCTTGCATCCTACCCTCCTGTCCTTTTTGAAGGATAGTCTCCTATATCTCTACCCCCTTTTCAACCCCTTTCCATACTATTTCCTGATGAACCCTTTTTTTTATTATAAAAGGATTGAAATCAGAGAACTTTTAAATATACTTAGTAAACTAAAATTTTAGCTAAAATATACTTTTGTTACACTTGAGTGGAGACGGATATGAAATTGTATAAGTACGCATTGTTTTTAATGTCGCTGGCTATTTTTTGCTTACCGCTTGCTTGTGAAAAGGGGAGAAACCATATTGAGATTGCCGATGGCCTGGCGAAGGAGAATAAATTAGAGGAGGCATTGGCTGAATATACAAAGGCAATAGAGACCAACATAAATCTTTCGGAGGCGTATTATGGTAGGGGAATTGTTTATCTGGGGCAAGAAAAGCTGGAAGAAGCAGCAACAGATTTCAGAAAAGCCATTGATATTAACCCGAAATATATTGACGCACATAGGAAATTGGCAGAAACATTTACGAAGATCGGCGCCCCGGACGATGAATTTCAAAAGCGGTATAAGGCTATTGAAAATGACCCTGAAAACCCTTTAAATTATGTGGATCTTGGCGTTTTTCTTCATAAGCTTCAAAAGGAGATAGATGCCATTGCGCAATATAAAAAGGCATTAGAACTCGATCCAAAAAATCCTTACATTATGTTTAACCTTGGGGTGGGTTATTTGGATATGGGCTTGTATGAAGATGCTGAAAACATCTTTGGAAAGGCCACGGAAATTAATCCTTCCTATGATAACGCGCACTATAATCTTGCCGTTTCTTTGCACAAGCAGGGAAAGGTTGATGAAACTATAAAAGAACTCAACAAAACCCTGGAGGTAAATCCTAAATATTCTGACGCCTATGTTGTGTTTGGTTTGATTAGTCTTAATGAAAAGAAGTTTGAGGAGGCTATTGCACAATATAATAAGGCAATGGAAATAAATCCGGATAATCTCGATGCCCGTTATCAAAGGGCGATTGTCTTTGCATTACAAAAGAGATATGACGATGCATTGTCAGAAAATATGGCAATCCTGGAAAAGAATCCCAAATATACCAATGCTGCATACAATATCGGCGTCATTTATCACAGGACAGACCGCCTCGACAAGGCAATGGAATGGTATGATAAGATAACCAAGAAGATTGACCCTCTTTATGAAGATGCTTATTATAACAGGGCACAACTCTATACGATGAAGGGTGACCACAGTAAGGCTTATAGTGATTATATCTCCTACTCGTATATTACAAAGTGGAGGACGGGGAAAGACCCTGCTGTGGTTTATAAACAGGATGAGATCAAGGAGATGTTCCAGCGGTCAGTGCCGACGCTAAAAGGACAGACGAAAGACCAAGAAGTGGAATTAAAATCAAATTAATATGTTGAAATTGTTTTCTGTTGTAGGAATTGCTTTGATAGCATTTCCCTGCGGCTATGGACACGCAAAAGATCTTTCTGTCGATGGCGACAAATATTTTGAAAATAGGCAGTGGGACAAGGCTATTGATGAATATAAGGAATCGCTTTCTAAAAACAAGAACCAACCTGAGATTTATTTTAAACTGGGAAATGCCTATTCCAAAAAAGGAGACCTGGAAAAGGCGATAGAAGCCTTTAATAAGGCTACACAACTTAAGCCTGATTATTCAGAAGCTTATCAAAGGTTGTCCGAAGTAAGTATGCAGATTGAAGTTCCTGAGGACGAGCTTAAAGTACGTCTTAAGGAAGTTCAAAAGGATCCTAATAATGCTGATGCGCATCTTCGTTTGGGTTTGACTTATTATAAGCGTAATCTCCTTGATGAAGCAAAGAGAGAATACGAAACGGCTATTGGACTTGACCCTGTGAAGGCAGAGGCGTATTTTAACCTCGGTGTTTTATGTCAGGATACCAATACCCATGATAAGGCATCTGAGATGTACAAAAAAGCCATTGAGATATCGCCAGGCTATGATAAGGCGCATTTTAATCTGGGGATTGCTTACTATCAAACAGGGCATTTAGAAGAATCAATTTCTGAGTACAAGAGGGTTATTGAAATAAATCCGGGGTATGCCGATGTGTATGTGAATTTGGGAATTGCTTATTTTGTAAAAGGCGAGTATGCCAATGCCCTTGAAGCCTTAAAGAAGGCGTTATCGCTGGGTCTGAATATCGCTGAGATTCACTACTATTTTGGAAATGTTTATAATAAGATGGATAAAACAGACAAGGCAATAGTTGAGTACAAACTAGCAATAGAAATTAATTCAAAATTAATTGCACCGCATTATAATTTAGGCGTGATTTATCTTAAGAAAAAAAAGACAGACCAGGCTATCAAGGAATTTACAAAGGTAATTATCCTTGACCACGATTATGCCAATGCCTATTTAAACCGTGCTAAAGCCTATGAATTGAAAGGAGACAGAGCAAATGCCCAAAATGACTATAATTCCTATCAGCACGCCAAAGCGGCATTTGCGAGGGTTTACAAAGAAGAATGTTTATCTCCTTATTATGAAGGTTCAAATCCCGGTAAATAAATAGGGTATATACTGATTGCTGGCTATTGGCGCACTTCTTTGCCCTTGTCTTCCTGCTTACTAGCCTCCTTTGCAGTTTTCCCGGTTTCTTGTTTATAATCTTTTACACAGCGGAAACCGATACTCTTGTTTCTGTCCTCAGGTTTTCCAAATATCCTTACTGCGCAACGCATTTTATATGCATAAGGAGCAAACAACGACCCCCCCTTGATCACTCGCATGCCAGTGCTGTTTTCCGGTCCTTTAGGATTCACGCTTGGGCTCGTTTGGTAATATTCAGGGTGATACCAGTCGTTGCACCATTCTGAAACACTGCCGATTACATCCAGGCACCCATATGGGCTTTTCCCAAATTCAAAACTACCGACAGACAAAGGCGCATCAGGTCCGACATTGCATCGTTTAGCATCCCACACATTGCCCCATGGAAACCTGCGCCCGTCAGTTCCTCTGGCAGCTTTCTCCCATTCTGCTTCAGTGGGTAAGCGTTTGCCTGCCCATCCGGCATAAGCATAAGCATCGTACCAGTCGACACGGCTTACAGGATAATCGGGGAAATCGAAATATGGATAGTCCCAACCAGTGTGAGGCGTCCCTGGTGTATGGTCTTTTCCTTTTGGTTCTCCTGGAAAGCACTTGCTGTGGTCGCCGGTAGTTTTAATGTCCTGCAGGAATTCCCAATATTGGGCATTGGTGACTTCGTATTTATCAATATAGTAAGCATCTAAATGTACTTCATGTAGAGGAGTTTCTTCAGGAATAAATTCGTCTTCTGTTGTTCCCATAGTAAATTTTCCTGCCGGAATTAATATCATTTCACCCCATTTTCCGCGATTTTCAACCAGGGCATTCTTCATCTTTTCACCTCGTTCTGTCAGTGTTAACTCTTTGCGTTGATTTTTTTCTGATGGGTTTAAGCCTTTTTCTAAGTTACTGATGTAAATCTTAACGCCCTGCAATGTCTTTTGATAATTTTCATCTAACTTCGTTTCTGGTGGTTGTGCTTCTAATAATGTTTTACATTTGTCGAGATGGGTTAAGGCTTCCCGTTGATTTCCTAGCTTCCAATAAATTCCTCCCATATGAAAATGAAGCGTTGAAAGTTCGGGATTTAATGTTTCTGCCTGTTTGTATTCCTCTAAAGCCCCTTCAAAATCATTCAGTTCTTCGCGGAGCCGGTTTCCTTCCATAAAGTGATACATGGCAGCTTTCATCTTTTCTTCTTGAGTGGCGTCTGGTGGGAGGTTAATTTCTGTTTTTTTATCGGGTAAAGATGTTTTTTTATCAGTTGAAGATTGAAGGATAAGTTGAGTTCCATCATTTTTACAAAACTTTTCTCCAGGATTTGCCTTTTGCTTACAGGTTGGACAGATAAGAACTTCTTCCGTATATTCGATAAGCTGTTTCCCATCAACGCTGCAGAAGCTGATATCTCCAGGATATATTCTGTTACATTCCGGACAGAGCTTATTTTTGGTAATATTCTGTTGTGTATTTGATACAGATTCTTTTTTTTGAGGAGCTTTTTGCTCCTCTTTTTTTATCTCCTTTGACATGAGGGTACTGTAAGGGAGCGTGATAGACATAATAAAGGGAACGATGATATAAACAATTCTCACGAGAAAAAAACCTCCTTTTAAACTAAAACAAACAATATGAATTTTTTGCCTAAAAAAAAGAGATACATTAGCGTATCTCTTTCAAGTGCTCAGTGAAATAAAATTTAATAAGTTTATGGCTTTTTTTCAGCCATTTCTATATTTTTCTCCCCTTTTTCTGGACTCCAGTTTGACCATCTTCCCCATTCAACGTATTTTTTACCATCGGAAAGCCAATATTGAGTCCCATCCCTTTCCCGTTTACAGGAGAGGTTTTCCACAGTACGAACTTGAGTCTGTTTTATGACTTTGAAGAAGTAGCAGTCGACCTGATGGAAATTGATTTCAGAATTATTTGATACCTCCTTCATTTCCAAGTCTTCGAACGTCAGTTTTTTTTCGTTAAATTTCTTTTCATCCACGGGGATTTCGTACGTGATAACTTCGGTAACCTTTATGGTAATCGGGTTCGGTTTTTCGTCGACCCAGGGTATTGGTATAGTCCCTTCGTAAGGGGCAAAAGACGAGTGAAAACTTGGCGCATCAGTACCGGGTTGTTTGCTAGTATCTATAATACCACCTCCTGCATGTTGTGCTTGAACAGATTTTTCCTGCATAAGAAATGTACTAAAGAAAACGGATATACCGAACACAAGTGCAGCGCCTGAAATGTGATATTTGATGGAGTGGCGTTTCATCTTAAATTCCTTCCTTTAATTTGGTATTGTTTGAAGTATGCTGGTTAAGTTATGTGAAAATTTTACATGAAAGTGGTATGTTTGTCAATTATAGAAGTATCTCATAGTTATTAAAAAATGACTTGAACATAAAATAACTTTGTGGTAGAATCCTCGAACTTTGAGTTATTTTATTATTACTCATGTATTTTAGATAAATTATTAAATATTAGAGATTATATTGCTTTAATTATAGATAGCTAAAAAAGCAAAGGCCCTCATTACAAAAAAAGAAGATTAGGAGGTATTTATGGAGCGGTTGAAGCAGGTGTTGGAATTTATTCAGAGAAGAAAAAAGCTGGTTGGCTTCTTCACCATAATCGTGTTGGTAGTTTTTTTTGTTACCATAAACAAGGTGTACCATTACTCAGAGAAGAGCGAGTTCTGTGCCAGTTGCCATGAAATGAAAATCCATTACGATTCATTTAAGGCATCGAAGCACCACAATGAACACGTGGAAAACTGTCATGCCTGCCATGTAGGGCCTGGACTCAAGGGATATGCACATGCGAAACTCAGCGATGGAACGCATGATTCTTTAATGCATTCATTTCAGGCGTATACAGATGGCACATTCATAGAGATCGCAGAAGATAGCCTTCAGATCCTGAACGGGAACTGTGTTCGCTGCCATACAGAAGGATTTACAAAGGATAAATCCCATATTCAATTTGTTTTAAAAAGTAATAAGCATGGTACCCACGGTGAAACGCCTGAAAAATTGGTATGTACGGATTGTCACCTTGGTGTAGTCCATCCCCACATGCCGGGTGATTTATTCAAGGCGTATGCCGCAAAGAAGATTAAACCTTATGGTACGTACGAAGAGACGGACTGCCTTGCATGTCATAAGATGGCGACACCCGATGTTGTGAAGGAATGGACAAAAGGTGCTCACGCTGTGAAGGGTGTAACATGCATAAGCTGTCACGGAAATGACCACCGTTTCATAGCAAAGAAACGAGGCCACGTTTCCGCAAGCACCTGCGGCGAGTGCCATCAGAATCAATATGTTGACTTCAGAGAAAGCTCACATCTTCTAGGGCATCCTGTAGTTGCCACCGATAAATTTAACGTGATTAGCACACGATTGTTGAATATAAAAGATTGTAAGGAATGTCACAAATTAGGATTAAGCTATGAGTTCGATAGGGTCGGAGGAAGTTGTAATGCCTGTCATCCAAGCCACAAGTTTTCGGTGGCGGATGCAAAGGCATATGATGCCTGCGAAAAATGCCATGTTGGAGGGCCGGAGCATTCTCAGTTAGACACCAGCGAAAGGTCAATCTTCGGTAAAGTGCAAAGAATGCGCAGTCAGGGTCTGATTACCAAAGACTTGATTACCTGTCAGTCTTGCCATGGTCCAAATAAATCTCATAACTTTAGTAAAACATTTTTACCGCAGAATATTGAAGTATTACTTTTTGGGAGTACGGGACTGGTAAAGATCCCAACAACGCACAGGTAATACTAATTGACTTGAAATAATTTAAAGATTCATTTAACATGATCCCACCGCCTAAAAACGGTGGGATTTTTTTTGCCTACGTATATGTACAGAATTTCAAATATTGAGATTCTACAGTTGCTTTGCTCCTTCAGAATGGCGGTTGAACAACATCCTTGTCATTCTGAGCGAAGCTAAGAATCTGGTATACAAATGAAAGGACTAAAATGGGGAAAAATATCGTACAAAAAATTTTTAGCTCGCATCTTGTCTCTGGCAAACTAAAGGTCAGTGAGGAGATCGCCATTTCTGTCGATCAAACCCTCACGCAAGATGCTACCGGAACTATGGCTTATTTACAGTTTGAGGCCATGGGGATACCAAAAGTTAAAACAAAACTTTCGGTTAGTTATGTTGACCACAATACACTTCAAACTGGCTTTGAAAACTTTGATGACCATTTATTCCTTCAGAGCATTGCGAAAAAATACGGTATTTATTTTTCCAAACCAGGAAATGGCATCTGTCACCAGGTGCATCTGGAGCGGTTCGGTGTGCCGGGGGAAACCTTGCTGGGCTCAGACAGCCACACGCCGACATGCGGCGGGCTGGGTATGATAGCCATTGGCGTAGGCGGTCTGGACGTAGCGATTGCTATGGCTGGCGGGCCATTTTATATAACAATGCCAAAGATAGTATTGGTAAAACTGGCTGGCATATTACGACCGTGGGTAACTGCAAAAGATGTGATATTAGAGTTATTGAGAAGGTTAACGGTAAAGGGTGGAGTCGGGAAAATATTTGAATACGGAGGCGAAGGAGTACAGACGCTTACGGTAACAGAACGCGCAACGATTACCAATATGGGCGCTGAACTTGGTGCGCTTACCTCGATCTTCCCCAGTGATGCGCAAACAAAAAAATATCTCAAAATGCAAGATAGAGAAGGCATCTGGAAGCCGTTAAAAGCCGATCCGAGCGCTAAGTATGACGAAGTTGTAGAAATTGATCTTTCAACTTTAGAACCACTGATTGCTAAGCCACACAGTCCGGACAATGTTTGCAAAGTGAATGAAATTAAGGGAACAAAAGTTAATCAGGTCTGTATCGGGAGTTGTACGAACTCCTCGTATCATGACCTTATGGTATCTGCGTCAATGTTGAGAGGTAGAAGTGTCCATCCGGATGTAAGCCTCACCATTTCTCCGGGTTCGAGACAGGTGTTGGAGATGATTTCCAAAAATGGCGCTTTAGCAGATATGATTGCTGCGGGTGCACGCATTATCGAAGTAGCCTGTGGTCCTTGTATTGGAATGGGACAAGCCCCGCCTTCCGGAGGCGTTTCCGTGAGGTCGTTTAACAGAAACTTTGAAGGTCGAAGCGGAACGGCCGACGCCCAGGTTTACCTGGTAAGCCCGGAAACAGCTATAGCAACGGCAATCAACGGCGTTATTAGCGATCCGAGGGATTTTGGTGATCCGATAGTTATCAAATATCCAAAAGGCTTCATTATCGATGACAGCTTAATTATTCCCCCTTCGGAAAAACCAGAGGAGGTATCAATTATCAGAGGCCCAAATATAAAACCTCTGCCAAAGAAAGAACCTATGCCTGATATGTTGAAAGGGGACGTCCTTTTAAAGGTGGGAGACAATATCACCACAGACCATATCATGCCGGCAGGAGCAAAGGTTTTACCACTGCGGTCGAATATTCCTGCCATATCTGAATTTGTATTTGAAAAAGTGGACAAGGACTTTGTAAAACGCGCAAAGGAAAAGGGCGGCGGTTTTCTTATCGGCGGGGTAAATTATGGTCAGGGTTCAAGCAGAGAACATGCGGCGCTGGCGCCCATGTATTTAGGGGTACAGGCAGTTATTGTCAAATCCTTTGCCAGAATCCATCGCGCAAATCTTGTGAACTTCGGTATCATGCCATTTACCTTTGAAAATGAAAATGACTATAATCTATTCGATATGGGAGATACCATTGAGCTGCCTGATATAAAAAATAGATTAAAATCCAAGTCCAGGATTACATTAAAGAATGTAACAAAAAATAAGGAAGTAAAAATAACACACACATTAACCCCTCGTGAAATTGATATACTTTGTGTCGGTGGTTTATTGAATTACCAGGCCCAAATTTGTAATGTTTGTAAGAAAGAAGACGCCTAACTCTTTTGCGTTTGTGGTTTGCTGATTTTATCGGTCTTAGGAAGTCAACGACTGTCGGTTAATGGATGATTCATATTATACAGGACATACCGACAATCTTGAAAAACGATTGACAGAACACCAATCTGGTATATGTGATGGATATACCTCAGCAAGACTTCCTGTTACTTTGGTATTTTCTCAGGAATTTTCAACACGTCTGGAATCCCTTACCTGTGAACGGCAAATAAAGGGGGAGTCGTAAGAAGAAGGAAGCAATGATTCGAGGAGATTGGGCTGAAGTTTCACGCCTTGCGAGAAGTAAGAATAAAAGCACATAAAAAAATAGGATTGGGTAATGTCTGAAAATATATAAAATTTTATTCCTTTTACTGTTCATCCTTCGACAGGCTCAGGACGAACGGAATTGAACAAACCTGGAATATAGGATATTGAAAGGTGTTCATCTGATTTCTCCTTCGGAGAAAAAACTCATTCCCAATCCCCGTTCACCAATAGGGTACTTCTTCCTCTTTGTTAAGGGAAAAGATTCGATATGAAAAAAATATTATGGGTAGTTCTTCTATTAAACGTGCTGTTTCTATTTCAAAAAACCAGCCATGCAGATTCGCCGATTACGGCTACTGATTTTTATAAGGCGTATATGGACGTGAAAATGGTGGAAAGGGCGCATCTGGAGGGCGTGATGGGACTGGAGATTGCCGAATTTCTTACGTCTCTTGAAAATCCAATAGATGTTAAGGCCGCGGTGATTAATGCCCTTTCATGGAGATTCGACGGGAAAAATAATGCGGAATTATATGCGTATTATCTGGCGTTATTGTATCACGTCTCAGTTACAGAACTGGATACTGAATTCCTCAGCGCAGATGAGGTATTTTGCATGGGTTATTTAACGGCAATGGACGATTACTTCCATCCGGAGAAGGCTTTGCCAATACTTGAAGAAGCGCATAAGGTAATGAAGGATAGTTTTACCGTTTCGATTATTCTGGCCCTTACAAGAGGACAAAAGGTTATGGACTATGATTGGTGTGAGGTGTGGCGGCTTACTGAAGGTGTCTTAAAAAACAAAGAACTCAAACACGATTTACGTCCTGAAGCGATAAAAATGATTGTAGACTATATGGTTTTGTACAAAGAATATTGTGAATGATTCATGGCGCTGCAATGTCGCAACCAAAAAGACCCCTCTCTTTCCCCCCTTCGCAAGGGGGGACACTGGGGGGTAAAAAAACTTTCCTAAAAAAAGAAGTTTTTACAAAAGTAATACGATAGATATATCAAGGCACACAAGATGTACATTTAAAAGGAAATTGCAGATGTCATTTAATGTGTATGTCACACGCCAGATTCCTGAAGAAGGAATAAATCTGTTAAAGAAGCATTGTCAAACGGTGGAAGTAAATCCGTACGACAGACCGTTGACTTATGATGAGCTTTTGAGGCAGGTGAAAGGCCGGGATGCGATGCTTACAATGCTTTCAGATAGGATAGATGAAGGTGTAATAAATGAAGCAAAGAGTATAAAAGTTATTTCGAATTATGCCGTGGGGTATGAAAATATCAATATCAAGACTGCCACTGCAAAAGGTATTATTGTAACTAATACGCCTGGTGTTTTGACAGACAGTACGGCGGATATGGCATGGGCGCTGCTTTTTTCCATAGCAAGGAGAATTGTTGAAGGCGATAAACTTACCCGTGCGGGCAAATTTATGGGTTGGTCGCCCCTGATGCTCTTGGGTGGCGATCTTATTGGAAAGACCTTAGGTATTATTGGCGCAGGGAGGATTGGGACGGCAATGGCTATGCGGTCGAGGGGGTGGTGTATGAAGGTGCTTTATACTACGCAGTCCAATAAAAATGCCGTGCTGGAAGAGATGCTTGGCGCTAAAAGAGTTGATTTGGAAATGTTGCTGAAAGAATCGGATTTTATTTCTATCCATACCCCTCTGTCTGAAAAGACAAGACACTTGATTGGAGCAAAAGAGCTTTCTTTCATGAAGAAGACGGCCTATCTCATCAATACGGCACGTGGTGCAGTAATTGATGAAGCAGCATTGGTAAATGACTTGGAAAATAGACAGATTGCAGGCGCCGGGTTGGACGTCTATGAGGAAGAACCGAGATTAAAGCCAGGTCTTGCGGAACTGGATAATGTTGTGTTAGCGCCGCATCTCGGCAGCGCCACGGTGGAAACGCGCACCAAAATGGCTGTAATGGCAGCGGAAAATATTATTGCTGTGTTAAATAAGCAAAAGCCGAAAAATTGTGTAAATCCAGAAGTGTTTACATGATTAAAATACGGAAGGGAAAGGATACGGACTTTGAGGATATATGGGAGATTTTTCATCAGGTGGTGAAAAAGGGTGATACTTTTGCCTTTGATCCAAAGGCAACCAAGGAGGATTGCAAGGCCTTATGGATGCCGCCTCCTGTTCACACGTTTGTTGCGGAATTACATAACAAAATTCTTGGGACATATATATTAAGGAAAAATCAGCCTGGTCTGGGTGGACATGTCGCAAATGCGGCTTATATGGTACATCCTGGGGCAAGTGGGCAAGGAATTGGCAGGGCATTGGGGATCCACTCCATAAAGCAGGCAAAAAAACTTGGCTTTTCTGCGATACAGTTTAATTTTGTAGTGAGTACAAATCTCGTTGCAATCCAGTTATGGCTAAAACTTGGATTCAAGATTGTCGGTACGGTGCCAAAGGCATTTAACCACCAAAAGCTTGGCTTCGTAGACGTTTATGTTATGCACAGATTTGTGTAAAAACCTCTTTAGTTACTATGACGCGATTTTAAGATTTAAAATACTGCAGATGGGATACGATGTGTGAGGTAAAAAGAGTGGTCAGCTTAACTGCAAATCGGGCAAGGCGGTTTCGTGATTTTGATATTGCCTGACAATAGTTTTCTTCTCAATCTCTTTCATGAGGTTATCAATATCTTCCTTCTTCGGTTCGGTAAATGTTTCACCCACCTGATAATGGAAAATCGTATTGACGCTTTCATTAAACATATTTTCTACCGGCTTGGTCATGTCTAATAACCTTACATCGATATTGCTTAATAAATAAGTTATTTGATCAAAAAGCACGCTGGTTGCCACCCCTGAATGGATAAACGAGTGCCTGTGTAAATAGTTTTCAATGGCGTGGATAAATCCGTGCATTTGAGCAATCTGGTTTTGTAAAAGGAGAATGGCCTTCTCTAGATTTCTTCGTGTCAACTGCGAACTTTTTAAATAGTCGATATGAACATCCGGTTCCTTTGATACCTTTTTGTCGTTGCTTCTGGTATGGGCTGAAATGTATGATTCGATATCTCTTACTTCATCAATCAAGCGATCAAGCTTCTTTTCTGTCGCTTCAAACTTCGATATATTTTTGTAATAACAGGTATCTTTTAATTTTTCATGCAACAGTTCAATACCTTTCAGGAAACCATCTAATTCCTTGGCGCTGAATGAGAAAAATTCGGGTTCGTTTTTAAAGGTGTCGATTTTTTTGCTTTGAGCTTCTTTTTCGATAATATTTTGAATACCAGCTTTAACGTCTATAATACTCTTAAAAACAGGATTTTGATCCAGTTTTTGTATGTTTGCATCGGCATTGCTGCCTTTTTCAAGGGATGATTTGTCTTTATTCGTTACAAAATCTTCCAGAGAGCCAATCTTATGTATGATCTCCTGGTAGGCATTTTCCTTCAGCGGCTTATCAAAGAGAAGTTTTTGTAAATCCGCTAACATCCCATGAATCGATGCCTGTTTCTGCTGAGTACCGAAGATGCCCAGATTGCTCATATCCCGGTAAAGAATTTCGAATTTGTTGAACTTGGAAAAAATAGTTTTAAAGGGATCCCGTATCTCTTTATTCGCTCTACTCTCCAGGTTCTTAATTAAGTCTTTTAATTGATCGAGGACGTCAGATAAATTCGTTAGCTGTGGCACGCACTTCCTTGCTTCTAAAAAGGCATCTTCACCTTTAGCGGTCTTCAAATTGGATACCTTTTCCAGATTTTTATTAAATTTATTAATGAGTTTTTGGAGGTCTTCTTCCTCTTCTGTCTTTAGACCCTGGTCACGCTGGGTGAACGGCTTTGTGGAGATATCAATCGTTACCGAGAAAACTGATTCAATACATCTTTTAATTACCGTTGCAAATTTATTTGAAGACTCCCCGGCAGGATGAACAACGTCCTGATGGCTATCTGATTCACCGGTTTTCGTATCTCGTATTGTCAAAAAATCCAGGTAAGCCAGCAATTTGCTAAAGGAATTCAGAAGCTCCTGGTAATCATTCTGTAACATATGATGATTCGCAACCAGGGAAAGTTTCTTCAATTCGTTATAATTTGCCGTTAAATTGTGATGTTCGCTGCGGATATCGGCCTTGTGCTTAAATAATTTTTTGGTTAATTTTACCATAAATTTTTCAATACATTTCGCATACGTTAAAAAGAGGCTGTATTCTTCAAGGAGTTTAAATTGTCCATTGAGTCTGTTCGTTGCGGAGTAGACATATCCAGCATATGCCGGCATAGCCTTCCAGTTATTGTTTTCAATAATGTGTTCTATCCTCATTAAATCTAAGAATAAATCTTCATTAAACAATAAGGGATTATCTTTTGAAGCTATATGGTCGAAAACCTCGGCGAAGAAACCAAGATCGTCAATCTTTTCCTCAACCATGGTAAGGTCGTCTTCCTGTGAATTAAAAGTCCTCAATTTCAAATAATGTTGTTCCAAATCCAATTTAAGAATCAAATCGATAAATTGGAGGTTTAAATAAATTTCTTTTAAACCTGCTGTGGTAAAGACCCTGTTCTTTGTCTCGATTTTGTTGAATCGAAGCTCCCGTCCTATTTTTTCTGATGTTAAGGGCAATCCGTTAAAAACCAAATAATCATCGAGCCTTCCCGTATATTTTTCATACGATTCGGCATGGGTGATATAATTACGGTGAATATAGTCCGGCGTAAAATTATCAAGCCGGTTTTGTTCTGACTCATCGATTATCAATAAATTGCTTGCACCCTTAACGATCCCTTTTTTACAGTGCAATACAAGATGGGGTTTCATCAGATATTGAATAAGGGACTCGACCTCAGTTAACGTAGCGGTTATGTTCGCTTCTAGGAACCCTTGTTCTTTAAAGGTGTGGAGATTGTCAATTTTCCCCTTATTAAAGAGGCGCTTGGAAATGATTCGCAGGGTTTTCTCGAAAGAGCTATCTATCACCCGGCCTCTAAACTTGACCGTATAAGACTTCAAGGACTCTTTTACCACATCCTCCCTTGTTTTCTCCTTAATCCCGGCTATTTGAGCACGCACAACCTCGGAGGTGTGGTATTTCTTTTTTAATAGTTCGTATAGATAATTTTTATCATTCGCTATGATAGTTTTCATGACTACAATTTAATAAAACTTTCTCAGAAGTCAAAAAAATTTTTATTAGGATTTATTTTTGAGATGGCTATTTTATTGTGATTTTTTCTCTGAAGGCAATTAATCTCTGAGCAAGCTTAAAGACAAGCTTTTCAATCGAATCTTCTACTGCGGGTCCGTATTTTGGCCCAGAAATCTTCCACCACCCACCTTCCGTTTCATAATCAATCAAATCCAGATTCTTTCCTTCCACAGCCAGCTCATCCTCAAATATCTTATTCAGGTTTTTGTCCAAGAAAGAAACATGTACCGATAGATAATGTTTCCCGATAGCCCGCCAAACTGATTCTTCAACAATCAATTCCAGCTTTGAAGCCTTTAACTGCACCATTAATATGGCGTCTAACCCGGTCTTTTCAATTGTTTCTTGATTAGGTAGTTTGTTCAGGATGGTAACCTTATTAAATACAATTTTTGTCATTTCTTCTATGTTTTTAGCCAGCGGCTCGCCTATCGGAAATACGTAATGATGTATGCCTGCAATCATGTCTATTTGCCGTTCTTCCTGACTAAAATGATACAACGATGGATCGATAAAAAGCCCTGCATGCAAAGGAATTTGCTGCATTTCTTTTAATTGTTTGTCTAACGTAGGCACAATCGGCACTTTCATCCCGCGACTATTAGCGCAACCAACAACAAAGAGGAATAATAAAGTAAATAAAGCAATCTTTTTCATAAATATCCTTGAAATACTTTTTAAAATTGATAAAAATATTACTGCTGGATCATTAATGGTAGTTAAAGATACGCGACTGCGAATTCAAACAATTATACAATAAAACTTCATGATAAACTAAGTACAAATTATTTAGATTGTGATTGACTTACTTTTCATAACAGGATTCAGTCTTAATAATATTATTTTTAATTATTTGGAGGAGAGTTATTCATGAGATGTGTTTTGTCGTTTGTTGCTGTATCAGTAATTTTTAGTATTTTCGGTGGTGTGTTACATGCCCAAAAGCTGGATAAAGGGGTGGGTCCGTACGCAGAATTTTGGAAACCTATTCCAACGCAAAGATACTGGGCCCCGGACTATTTCTATTCGCCGCCCGCAGAGCCAAAAGGAGTTTATAACGCAGATGAATGCACGATTTGCCACAAGGCTTTAAATCCAGGTTTAGTAAAGGCATGGAAGGAAAGCAGCCATGCTAATCTTGATAAACTTCTGGATTATCAGAAGGTGAAATTGGAAGAGATAGAAAAAAACCTTGGGAAGAAGCTTACCAAGGTGGGTTGCATTGATTGCCATGGTAAGGTTGGAGCGGAAAAATTGGATCATGAAAAAGAATTAATAATGCCCAATCCTGCTCTTTGCGGTGAATGCCACAGACAGGAATATAATGAATTTGAATCAGAAAAACAATACGGTATTCCTGACTGGAAACCAGGCAGAGAGAGCCATGCAAAGTCTTACGATGCCAATTTGGACGTAGACGTATGGGCTGCAGTAGACAAGAATGTCGTTCAGGGCTGTGATATGTGCCACAATATCCAGCACAAGTGCGATAGTTGCCATACCCGTCATGCCTTTAAGGCATCAGAATCAAGGAGGCCGGAGGCGTGCCAAACCTGCCACAACGGGCCTGATCACCCGGATATTGAATATTACAGAGACTCCAAGCACGGCTCTATATATTTTATTGAAGGTCATGGCTGGGACTGGAAAAAGCAATTAAAAGATGCGAACTATATTTCTCCTACCTGTCAATCCTGTCATATGTACTATAAAGGACAGTATTCGCACAATATGGTCAGGAAGGCTATCATGGGTGAAGGCGACGTATTGTTTTATGACAATGTCTTCAAAGGAGTAAAACCATCAGATTATATCAAGAACAGTAAGGAATTAATGTCAAGACGGGAGGCGTGGATTGAAGTTTGTGTACAGTGTCATTCAACAAGGTTTTCTCGGGATTACCTGGACTCAATGGATAAGGCGTCGGATTCCATTTTTCAGTATGTGAGTGATTCCTACGCTACGATTAAATCACTCCATGAGGATGGGGTGCTCTATCCCATGCCTGAGAACAGACCAAAGGCGCCAGCTCCTGTGACGGAGAAATATCCTGATCTGTTAGGTGGTTTCTACGGCGAATTTTGGGCAAAGAATGGAAATCCAAGTAAAATTGAAAAGGACTTCTTGTATATGTGGGAGAACGATGCCTTTTTGGTCAGAAAGGGTTTGGCGCACATGAACCCCAATGGGTTTACCTATATCTCATGGTCGAACCTGCTCAAGAAGTACGTGGATATACAGAGTGAGTCAAATACCTTAAGGAGATTGGCAGCATTGGAAAAGAAGGCAAAGTTAAGGCCATCAAGGGCGCAGAAGAAGAGTAAATAGGCACGCAATGAATCGAAACTATTCTTCCACCATTTTCAATGCTTCTGTTTTTGGTAGGGAGTTTGTGGTAGTATTTGTATTCGTGCGATTTAAAGGCAGGCTAATATAAAAATCAGTGCCAGCGCCTTCTCTACTTTCTATATAGATAGCTCCTTCGTGATCCTTTATAATTCGATACACCATAGCCAGTCCAAGTCCGGTGCCTTTATCTTTATTAGTAAAGAACGGTTCGAAGACATGTGAAATCTTTTCGACAGGGATTCCCTCGCCGTTATCAGAAATTTTAATAACAAAATACTGCGTATCCTTTGGGTCTCGTAAGAAGGGGGAAGCAAAGGAGAAGAAAACGCTGTTAGGATTTAATTTCGCCATCCTTCTGAACTCAGAAAGGTTGTCCCTAAAGCTTGTACTGACTTTAATACTTCCATTTCTTGGGAGTGCATCGAGGCTGTTTTGTAAAATATTTAAGAGCACCTGTTTTATTTTATCCTCATCTGCAATAAGAGCGCATCTTTTTTCTTCTAAAGCTGTGGTTATTTCAATACCTTTTTCTGAGGCCGTATCCCTTAGAAAATTTATGGTATCCAATATCGCACTATGAGGGTCTATTGGCTGCATTAAAGGTTCAGAAGGTTTTGCAAGGTTTAGCATATCTTCAATAATTCTGTTAATCCTTCTGATTTCCTTGAGAGCAATTTTCTGAAAGCCATTGTGGAACTCTTCATCGTTTTTCTTGTGAGGGAGCAGTTGAAAATATGTGTTTATAGCCACGAGTGGATTTTTTATTTCATGGGCAATATTAGCAGCCAGGGTGCCAAGATAGGCGAGTCGGTCGGCATGTTGTTTTTCCGTCTGAAGCAATTTCAATTCTGTCGTGTCTGTCAGAATTATCAAAGAGCCGAGTTTCTGCCCGTCCTCAGTCTTGAGTTTGGTTATGGTTATGCTGCAGGGGATTTTTTTGCTCTTTCTATCAATAAAAGTTTCTAAGTTCTGATACTCGGAATCATTATTAAGCGTATGTCTCAATAGTTGATGAGTATCTTTCCCTAAATTCTTAAGTATTTTTTCAGATGGACTTGTACCCTTCAGTCCAAGGATTCTTTTTGCCTCGGCATTAATGAGGGTAACCTCTTCATTAATATCCACAACGATAACCCCGCTTTTCAAACTTTGAAGAATATTGTCCCTATACGTTTTGGCCTCTTTCAATCCTAAATAGAGATGCGCATTCCTGATGGCCATTGCCAATTGACCGGAGAAGGCAAGAAACATTTGAATATCTTCCTGGGTAAAGACCTTTTTGTTAACTTTCCTTCCGAGGAGAATTATCCCGAAGAGATTGTTCTCCTGGAAGACAGGGATACAACTGTCCACATCAAGAGAGGCTAATGTGTCTTCTAACAAGTGTTCAACCTTACTATGCGTGAAACGGTTCAATTGATCTTTGGAAAGAACCGTTCTGTTTTGGTAAAGCCAGGTAATAATAGCATCGTGGCTGGAAAGAAACAAATTGTCGTCAGATGGGCAATTTATGGCTGCCTTCAGGCTGTAATGCTGGGTCTTTTCGTCCTTTAGCAGTATACATATCTTATCAATACCTACGGAATCATATAAATGCTGGATAGCATAATGGAGAAGTCCATTCAAATCATGGATAGACGAAAACATTGCAGTAGAATCGCTCAGTATTTTGGGATGGCTGTACCTGGTATGGAATAAGGTCTTCTCAATGACGTGCTGAATCGATTCTCTAGCCGGTACAAAGGTTAAAACCATTACTATGGCAGAGACCATGTTCGTGATGGTTTCTTTATATTCCGATACAGGGAGAATACTGCTCATAATCAGGCCGACAGCGAAATAGATGATACTGAGAACGATGGATAAGGCAGCGTAAACAGTGCTCCGCCTGATTACTACACTGATATCCATGAGGTGGTATTTCACGATAGCGTATGCAACAGCTATGGGAATAGGAATAGAAACTAAAGGCACAAACATCTCAACCTGCCATATACCAATCACCGGTAAGAGAAAGTTTGTGATGGCTCCCAGAAGTACGGATGCTGCTACCCCAAAGTACAAATACTGAACCTGCAGTCTCTTTATGCCGTAATAGCGTATACTCTTTCTATAAAGGCTATATAAGGAATATGCCATACAGGCTATAAAGTAGAACCAGAATACAGGGAACAACCAACCATATCTTGCTTGAGGCAGTTGTTTTACAAAAGATACAGACACAACAATGTGCGGAGAAAAGAACACCAGAAGGAAACTTATGGCAAAGAAGAATATACTCAGGTATCGATTAACAGGCAGTTCTACACGATCAGGAAAGACGGATGAAAAAAAGAAAAATGTGGATGGAATAAACATCGCTGCGCAAAAGACCAACTTCAGTCTGAAGGCGGCCAGACCCGGCTCTCTTGTCTGGAGCAGGAAGAAAATAAAAAATATCCACAAAGAAATAGCAAGCGTGAATATACAAAATCTCCTGTTAATAGTGTTTGCTGGATTTCTCAAGAGTACAAAGACACCATGTCCAGCAATCAACAGGAATATAAAAATGAATATTACCTGACTTGCAAACATAATCTATATCCCTAAGGATATCTCCTCAATACCAGAACGGCATGTGTCCCGCCCACACTATGACTATTTATTAGCGCTGTGTCCAGAGAGAAACGCCTGGCATGATGAGGAACGTAATCAAGGTCACATAAAGGGTCAGGTATGTCCAGATTGATTGTAGGAGTAACAAACCCGTTCTTTAGACAAAGGCTTGTAGCGACGACCTGGAAACCACCGCCAGCAGCATAGGCCTGGCCTGTCATTGATTTAATGGAGCTTATGGGTATTTTATACGCATGATTCCCAAAAAATGCTTTAAAGGCATTTGTTTCAGCTATGTCATAACCAGGTATAGCGTTTCCGTGTGCACAAATATAGTCTATCTCTTCTCCTTGAATTTTACCGGCTATCAATGCCTGTTCCAATGCGGAGATTAACGCCTGCCCGCTCATGTCCACCCTAACAACGTCCTGCGCCTCGCAGGTGGAGGCATAGGATGCAATCTCGGCGTATATATTTGCCCCCCTGCTTAAGGCATGATTTAATTCCTCAACCACTATTGCTGCCCCACCTTCACTCACTACCATGCCATCGCGGTCTTTATCATACGGCCTGGAGGCTTTCTCTGGTTCGTCATTTCTTTTTGAGAGGATTCCTAAAGCACAAAAGGTGGCCATGGCAAAGGGGAAGATAGGGGCATCTGAACTCCCTACGACTGCAACGTCTACATCGCCCCTCTTTACCATTTTATAGCCCCAGCTTACAACGTCAAGCCCGGTTGAGCATCCCGAGGACAGCGTTGAATTTGACCCTGTAATCTTCAACTCCGAACATATATAACCTGTCGACACGTGAGGTGTAAATTCAGGGGCTGTAAAGCGACTTACTGCTTTCGGTCCTGACTCCAAGAATCTCCTATGCTGACCTTCGTATATATCGTTTTCTGCCCCTATCGTTGTTCCAAAACACACACCGCATCTATCCCTATTCTCCTTTCTCAGGTCAATTTCAGAGTCTGCTACAGCCATCTTCGATGTCGCAACACCAAAGTGGGTGAACCTTCCGCTTCTTTTGACCAATTTTGGATCGAAGTAATCGCAGGGATCGAAGTCTTTTACCTCGCCCGCAATCTGCGTACTGAATGGAGACGGATCAAAGGAAGCAATCCTTTTTATACCTGACCGTCCGTTGATTAGCGCCTCCCAATATGCGTCTTTTCCATTACCATTAGGGGCTAATATTCCGAGGCCGGTGATAACAACACGCCTTGTTATCATGAAGCTTTTCCTCCGCAAAAAATATTTTGTTTGTTGAAGAGAAGTTTTTTTCTGCCAGTTTACGGCTGTAGTCGTTTATTTTCTGATAAACGTCTCTAAGGAAGCCGTAGTTTGTTGTTAATAACGCCAAATCGCTCTTTATTTTAAATTCTTCCAGACCCATTTGACCTACAAATCCAGCGCTTCGTGCTGCAAGGCAATGTTCATCTGATACGTTTACCGTATAACCCATTTCTCTGACCTTTTTCTCCATGAACCCGGCCATCTTAAGCATATCCATGAACTTCATTCCATGTAAGGAGATATTCAGTTCAGGCCACATGCTTGGATCCTTCGTCAGTTCATACTCATAACGTAAAATCGTTTGGAGATAATCTTCAGGCATATTAAATCCAAATCTCCGGGGTTCTATTTGCCATACAGTAGCAGGCAAAGGCGCAGCAGGAGTTATTAACACAGAGTCGGGCATGTAATTTTCACTTTTTAATTTGCGGAGAAAACACAAATTCTCTTCCAGGACCTGCTCGTGGGTTATCCCACTACCAGAAGGTATGGGACATGGATAAATAAAACTTACACCCACATCGAGATGCTTCCTTTGGTTGTAGGATGCCTGTTTTATGGCCTTAATGGTAAAATAAATATCATCAACAGAATTACCTTTACTCATGGTTTTTGAAAGTATCTCGTTGTTGACTACTTCAGTACCCAGGAAAACAGCCCTAAGCCCGGAACGTATTATTCTTTCATAGGTTTCAATAAGTTCATCTATTCTCTCCCTTGCCCCGTTTTCTGCCCGAACGAACATTGAATACTCAAGAGTCAATCCTTCTTTTGTTATTGCATCAGCAATGCGGCTGCTCAATGAAACGGGTGTTGTGGAGCCTGCAAATCTGAAAAGCCCAACACCCATTTCTCTAATAGTTTTCTTGATTTCCGCAAGGGTTATGTTGATGTCCCGGGCCTGGTATCTGCCGGTAATGTTTGGATGTGTACAAAAATTGCACTTTCCATAATAGCATCCTGAAGATTCATTTATTACTGCTATATTTACCTTTCCATCTTCCTTTTCATAGAGGGGGAAAGGTTTTAAGTTTAAAGAAAGCCTCTTAATAGCTGTTTCTTTCACCGTGCCGTTACCGTCTTTGTATATCAAATTAAAAATCTCTCCAGCCTCGGCAAGTTCAGTAATTCTTTTTATTACCTCAGATTTTGTACGTCCCCGGGAATACATTTCTCTGGTTATATGAATAATCTTTGTTAGAGTTGTTTCCCCCTCAACATCTATGCAAAAGTCAAAAGGACTTTTTTCCAATGCATGAGTTTTGAATTGATTAACCTGTGGACCTCCGGCAATTATCAGGGTATTTGGACACAATTCGCTGACTCTTTTAGCAAGCTTCTCAGAGTATGCAAATCTATCTCCAAGCCAGGTCTTGATCCCGAGCACTTTTACCTTATTCTTGCTGATCTTTTGAGCCAGCCCCTCGAGATAATTTTCCATTTTTTCTTTAATAATCTTGGTGAGATTGTCCTGGAGATGGTTCCACTCCCTTCTCATGGATACGGTGTTTTCAATATCTCCCTTGCCAAAGATATGCGTAGAGAGTTCAGATAGTCGTGGCGTAAGATCATTTTTAGTAAATGTTGTGTAAAAATCGATTCTGGCTGGGTCTTCAACGATAATATTAAATCCTTCATTTTTACATGCCCTGACCAGTACGCCAATACCATTTTCCTTAAAGCAGTCACTAACGGAATAAGCCTTCCCCATAAATGAATTCCATAACATAAGGTCTATATCTTGAAAGTTGCGCATGAGAAGTCTCCTAAAGAGACGAATGTACTATGTATTTCATAGTAGAAGTTATTAGGTTAATGAGGTTGCTTTATTTTAATACTTTTACTTTTAAAATGAAAGTGTGATATTTTAAGTCCTTCCGCAAATATATAAAACCAGAATAAAAATATTAGTGTTGGTTATCTATGACGATAGGTACGGCAAATACGAGGAACAAGAGCTACGTTTTGAGATGGATACTTTTTGCCTGTATTAAATATAGAGGCTTTTGCTCAGGAAGTTTTCATAAGTAGACAAACAGCATTTATTGGCTTATTTTAATGAATTTTGTTCCATTTTTAACCGGTGACGGTCAGAAAACCAGCTTTTTGATAAATTAGTAACAGCTTGTGTTACTTCTGGAGGGATGGTATTTTCAGAGTTAACTAAATATCCATTTACCAGGTTTTCCAAATCCTTTATCTTCGTTTCCATTTTCTTAACGTCACTTAAATCAGAGAATATCATAATTGCGCCGAGTTCCGTATTATTATCCAACAACAAAGACGTACTAATATCATATGTAGAACGAGTAACAGGATGTACCACCTCACTCCTTTTAAAAGTTTTCTTGTCTTTTAAAGTCCTTAAGAGATAATTGGCAAATAATGAACCAATATATTTAACATCCTTTCCTATTACCTCATCTGAAGGAATATTTAACATCCTTGCCGCATTTTTATTAAAGATATTAACCTTACAATCCTTATTAATAACAATAATTCCGTAAGGGATATTTTCCAGGACGTTTTCGTTATGAATTCTTCTGAGATTCACCTCCTGGTAAAGGAACGCATTCTCTACTGCCATACCTATATACCCTGCCAGCATGGATAGTAATTCGATATCCTCATC
>JACRII010000175.1 GCA_016235875.1 Planctomycetota bacterium | reverse complement strand
TTTGACGGAGAAAGGCCAGAAGTTCTCTTGTTCGCTGATGACAGCTTCAGCCCTTGATATTAAAGCGCTTACGGAAATGGCGGCATGAAAAACACGCAGAAAAAACAAGAAGTTGATGGATTGTAGTACGGAGTATCACTGAAAATGATATGCAATTAAGGAAAATAGGCCAGAAAATCCGGGACATACGCCGTCTCAACCAAATCTTAAGGTTATTAACCAAGCACGGTTTTGGTTTTGCCGTCCAACAACTTCATTTAGAAGAGCATGCTATTGGAAGGGGCATTATCAAGACCCGGGTGTTGCGGCGGTTTACAGAACCCCAGGAGTCCCGGGCTGTCCGGCTCAGGAAGGTATTGGAAGAACTCGGCCCCACATTTATAAAATTGGGACAAATCCTGAGTGTTCGACCGGACCTGGTTCCTCTGGACCTTTGCTATGAACTCAGTAAACTCCAGGACAGAGTTCCCCCCTTTGGTTACGAAGACGTCAAAAAGCAAATAAAGGAATCCTTTGGAAGTTATCCCGAAAAAATATTTGCCTCATTTGATCCTGTCCCCTTTGCCGCCGCATCCCTGGGCCAGGCGCATCGTGCGCAACTCAAGACGGGTGAAAATGTAGTCGTAAAGGTGCAGCGTCCCGACATACGGAAAATGATTGAGACGGACATAGATATCCTTTATAGCTTAGCCCAGTTGGCCAACCGATATATGCAGGATATCAAGTTTTTCGACCCTATTACCATTGTTGATGAATTTTCAAAGACAATCACAAAGGAAATAGATTTTACCTATGAGGCGCACAATATCGATAAATTTCGCAAAAACTTTACAGATAGTACAGCCGTTCATATCCCCAGGATTTATTGGGAATATACGAAACCCAAGGTAATCACCACAGAAGAAATAACCGGCATTCGAATGAGCGATTACTTGACCCAGCCTCATTCAGACGAAGAAAAGAAAGCCGTTGCCGCAAATGGAGCCAATGCCATCCTCCAGCAAATATTCATTGACGGGTTCTTTCATGCAGACCCTCATCCGGGAAATCTCTTCATCCTGCCTAATAACGCTGCCGCATTTGTGGATTTTGGGATTGTCGGCAGGCTCGATGAAGACACACGTGACGTAGTGGTAAACCTTCTGATTGCTGTATCCACGAAAAACATGAATGGTGTCTTGAAGGCGTTGGAAATGATAGGGGTCTTTGTTGAGGAAGAGTCTGTAAGGGATTTCAGGCACGATATCAGCGATTTCGTAGAACGGTTTTACGATATCCCCTTAAAACAAATAGAAATTTCCACCATACTACCACAAGCCGTCGAATTAATGACACGACATAAGTTAAAGATACCACCACAATTCCACGTCATGATCAAGGCCATTGTCACCATGGATGGCGTTGCCAGACAGTTGGACCCGGATTTTAATACTATCGCCCATACGAGACCATTTGTGGAAAGACTTGTCCATGAAAGGCACGACCCGAAACGCATATTCAAAGATATGGTGCTTTATTCCTCTGAATTATTGGACATCCTCAAGGTAATTCCAAAAGACACCTATGAAATTCTAAAAAAAATAAAGACAGGGACGTTAAAGATCGAATTTGAGCATCAGGGTCTCTCGAAATTCATAGCTGAGATGGATAAATCCAGTAATCGTATTTCATTCAGTCTGGTTATCTCTGCCTTGATTATCGGCTCTTCACTCATTATCATGGCAAATAAAGGCCCCATAGTTTACGGATTTCCGGTGCTGGGTATCCTGGGATTTGTCTTTGCAGGTCTTCTTGGATTAGGACTTGCAATAGGGATTTTGAGGTCAGGACGATTGTGAATATTCCATGCATAAAAAAATTGACAATGTGTATGCATTCGTGGGTTCAAGTTTGCACATTGAACCCACCTTTTAGAAGGTAGAGACGCACGGCTGTTCGTCTCTACTTTAACCTTGGGTTTGAAGAAACGGTATCAAGTAGCACCTGTCTGCATGCTACGCACAGGCAGAAGTCTTCAGGCTTTTCCAAATGAGAGGTTCGGGTTACAAACCTGAGCCCGCACGGGAAAGGATTATTATTGGTTATTATTAATAAAATCAGAGAAAAAATTACAAGATGTGAATACGAGTTTACTGTGCCACACTTTTTTGAGGAAATGGCAAATGACAATCTTGCTTTTTCTGATATAGAAATGGCTATTGCCAATGGTAGAATAAGACGTAAGTTTACACGAGATCCCAGAGGGATACGTTACGAGGTTGTTGGACGTTCAACAGACGGAAGAGAAATTGGGATTATTTGCAGAATTAAAAGTACGGGCAAACTATTATTAATTACCACATACGCATTGGAGGAATTAAGATGAAATCAACGAGTTATAATTATGGGGAGTGTGAAATTTGTAATGCCACTATGCAAGAAAAACTTATCAAACAAGATTTTTGGATACGAGACGAGCTTATTATTATCGAGGATATACCCGCTGGAGTGTGTCCTCAATGTGGGGAAAAAGTTGTTAAAGCAGAAGTTGGAAGATGGGTTACAGAATTGATAAATAATTCTGAAAGGATTGCCAAAGCGCCCAGAGTCTCTGTTCCTACAATTAAATTTGAAATCTTAATATAAAATTGGCAATGTGTATGGCTCTCATATAAAATACACATGGAGGTAATTGAAAAATGACACATGCTCTAAAAATGAGAAAACAGTTCATCCTTGATCCTGAGAAGATCAGGACAGTTAAAAAAATTATGAATGCCAAGACAGATACAGAAGCTATTGAAAGGGCTATGGACACCGTCATAGCGGACAGCAAAATAAGGAATGTCCTCATGACAATCAAAGGCAAGGGATCCATCAAAGACATCTATGGCAGATGCAAGGATTAAGGCAATTCTGGACATGTCCATTTGTATTCCTTTCATAAAGTAAAAGAATTCGTGAATTTCAATCTGAACGCATAATGAAACGTCCATGACCTTCGGTCACAAAAGGGGATGAAATCTCCCCTTCGTCTGTCATTCCGAGCAGAGCGAGGAATCTTGAGATTCCTCAATACATTCGGAACAAGGATTTCTCCCAGAGTTTACCCTGAGTAAAAAAAAGATTCTTCACTGCGTTCAGAATGACAAATACGAAGGGGTCGAAATGACAATTACAGGTGAAAACATGTTCCTCAAAAACTACCATACAGCCGTCTAACTATTTAACTATCCAGCAACTAAAATCTGACTCATCAGTATGGATGACCTTGTCGAGTCGTTTATAAACTACCTCATTGTTGAATGCGGTTTATCCAAGAATACCATTCTCAGTTACAGCCACGATCTGCAACTATTTACCAATTTCCTGCTTTCTAAAAAAATATCAGACTTCAACAACGTCCGTCCTGATACGATTACCAGCTTCATTATTTCCGAAAAAAAACGGGGTCTGTCCGCATCGTCTATTAGCCGCGCCCTGGTGTCTATTCGTATGTTGTACAAGTTTCAGATCTCGGAGGGTAAACTGCAAACAAATCCGTTTGCGGTGATAGATTCACCAAGGCTCTGGAAGAGGCTGCCAATTGTTCTTTCTGTTGATAATGTTGACAGCTTGCTTTCAGTTCCTGATGTAAATACGAAATTGGGAGTCAGAAACAAGGCTATTCTTGAGCTTTTGTATGCGACGGGTGCGAGGGTATCGGAAGTAGCTGCAATTCAGATGGATTGGGTTAATTTCGAATACGGTTATGTGAAATGCCGGGGTAAGAGGTCAAAAGAACGCATCGTACCCCTGGGGTCAAAGGCAATCCAGGCCATTCAAAATTATTTGAAGTTTGCGAGGCCGGAAATAAAAAACAGCCGGCACAGTCCCTATGTATTCCTTTCAAAGGCAGGAAAGCCGCTCCGGAGAGAAAACATATGGAAGATTGTAAGGAATTGCGCCTTGAAAGCAGGCATCCATGAACGTATCTCTCCCCACAAATTGAGGCATTCATTTGCCACTCATCTATTGGAAAACGGCGCTGACCTGCGATCGGTCCAGGAAATGCTTGGGCACGTCAATATCTCGACTACCCAAATCTATACCCACGTGAGCAAGCAACACTTGAAAGCCGTCCACCACCAGTTCCACCCGCGAACTTGATAAGCACTATTTTAATATAGAGATGCCCTAAGGTTGCCAAAGTTTAGTGTTTTCATGTAATAATATTTCATTTCATCATAAAAGATAGATTAATAAATCACGATTTAGTTTATTTGAATCGCATATCCTGGAGGATTGTAAGAGATCATTTGTATTGCATTTTAATACTTTTGCGGCTTTCTTCAGGATGGTTCTAGGGTTGGTATCTCTTAAAACTTGTCGTTTTGGGGGAATTTCAATATCAGGTTTTTCGGACAAATCCCCGTTTCCACGAGGACAAGTATTTGGACTTGATACGGTCGATAAACTCAGAAACGAAATACGATCATCTCCCCATTTTCATGAGGACAAGATTATCATGAAAAATATTCCTTCGCTCATTTCCTCGTGATAAGACTTGTCCTCGTGGAAACGGGGATGTGATAGTAAACCCCTTCAAATTCTATGCGCCATTGTCTTGTCATGGCAGACAAGGCAGCAAACTTATCCTCATGAAAATGGGGAATCGCCTTTTATTGTCAATAAAGTAATCACTAATGGGTGACCCTGTGACGTCTGTGACCTGTTGACCCTGTGACCCTCAGTTAATTGCCTGACTCCTCTCTGCTATCTCGTAATGGATATTCCTGGCTCTGAACATCGGTCGGTCTTGTTCTTTCCATTGCTTCCGCTTTAATCGTCTTTCGATTTTTCGTTTCTTTCCCACAAGTATTTTGTTATACTTCTGTTCTGATTTTTTGCTCATCTGAAATGCCCCTTTTTCTGGTTATTGATTTTTCTCGGTATTCCTATTTTAACCAGTAAAATCGGGCATTTTCAGCGATTTCGCCTCTCTCTATAAAAAATCACGCTTGGATAAGGTCTAGTGCCCAGTCTGTCTGCCAAGAACTCAAATATTATGGCGTTATTGCTGCTTAAAATTGTCTGGACCATTAATAAGAAACAGCGCATATTTATGAAGTTTTGGCTGGAAATAATCCAGGGTCTTCTTTTACTATCTAGCACTATTTTACTAGGAATGGAATATATATTTGCTATAGAATTCGTAAACAAAATAGATGAATTTATTACCACAATTTTAAAATCCATAAGAATTATCAATAAAAAATTAACTAATATTATTTGGATGTTATTATTGTTAACTTTTGGATTAAGTTATCTAAATATATTGGTTTTAATATTCATTATATTCATTATATTATTTATCGTAGTAAACCTTCTACTGATTGCATTATTGCAACTTTTCTCTAATTTAAATAAACTGATGTACTGTATTTCAAAACGTTTAGAATTATATAAGAAAAACGAACAGCGAAAACAATTGCTAGGTTATGTTGGTTATTGTTTGGCTGTAATATACTGCATTATGGATATAGTATTATTATTTGTTGATAATAGTGAATACCAGTTACATTCGCCTTAGCATTACTTGCTCAACTATATTTTTGTTCTTGGCTAATTGTTTGCACCCTTGTTATTCCTATTACCTTTTTCACTAACTGTTTTTGATTGGTAACAGTAGAGTAGATGGGTTAAACGAAGTGAACACATCTGAACCATGGTTTTCTTGAGTGCGCTTTGCTTCGTCCAACCTGCAACGGGTAATAGAATTGGTCACAAATCTTTTAAAATGACAAAATCAGCCGGGCAAAGCAAATGGGTGACCCCAACCCCCCCCAACCCCGCCACTTCTTTGTCTATTACGTGCCACGAATATCCTTGTCGTAAGGAAACATACTTTTGCTGGTCTTTAGCTGTTCGATAAACTTCTCTCGATCAAGGGCAAATAAATTGTTCTCAAATTCTGGCGGAAGCATTCCCTTCACAGCAGATAGATACTGAGGAGCTTTGCAGACGATTGGATGAAATAGGACGCGGATGTCAGCGCCAAGTTCATCTCTAAGAAATCTAACTACGTATTGGCATGTGGTTCCTGAGGCCACATTGTCATCAATCACCAAAAGAGTAAGCTGTTCTCCTTTTTTGAGTTCTCTCTTCAATTCCTTTAGTGGTTCAATGGCCGCTCTAGCATACTTGTTAGTAAAATAATGGGCATCTGCATTCTTTAGCGCATCTGGTGACCACCTATCAGCCCATAAGGAGATCAAGGGTACTCCGTGAAAGTATTTCCTTGAAATTAGCTCTGCCATAATTAGACCGCCGTTCGTAATTCCAATGAGAGCGTTTGGTTTGAATGTCCCACCCTTATAGGGCTCTTCGTAGAATCTTAGACGCCCGATCCTCTCCATTATTTCATCCCAACTCATTGTAACTGCAGCGGTGCTTTCCATTGTTTCAAACTTATTGATCCCATTGACATATATTTGAAGTTTATCAATAGCCTCATAGACCGGGCTATCGTTAGAGAGAACCGCGGAATGTTCAGCATGCGCGCTTGCATACACGTTGATAATAAACTCTGCAATGCTATGCTCCGCTTCGCTAGGCCTAAACTTGTTGTAGGTAATCACTTTAAAACTTGCTATATCAAAGGGTAGCTGCTCTCCCTCTTGCCGAAGGAGAACTGTTCCTATTTGACATAATGAATACCTGATTCCTAGCTCCAAGAACACGTTCGGGTTCCTGCCGGTCAAGTCTGCAATAACAAAATCTGAATGGCACAACGACTTGATAATGGCGTTTGTGATTGATCCTGGCATCGCCCGATCAACTTCACGAACTGATGAGATATTTCGCTTAATTTTCTCTGATGCTCTGGCTAATCCGACCTTTATCATATGCTCGTAGACGTAATCCGATTCGTCTATACCACCTTTATACTCGCCGTGTAGCCCAGAAGGCATAATTGTAAAGCACATCAATTCGTCTCTATCTCTTTCCATTTTATTCTCCTTGCAATGGGGGTATAATGTTTATAACAGAGGGTATGGAGGGGGTCACCTTGATTAGTGATTTAATTATTTCTAATCGTTTATTCATTTCATCTTCTCCAGACATCTTTGATTTCATACATGTCCTCGAAAGTTTTTATAGGGGAATCGTTACTCGCCGACTTATGGTAGAATAACCAAGACCAAACAAATTACCGATTTCTTGATTATCATTAAAAATATTCCTTCGCTCATTTCCTCGTGATAAGATGTGATAGTAAACCCCTTCAAATTCTATGCGCCATTGTCTTGTCATGGCAGACAAGCTAGCAAACTTGTCCTCATGAAAATGGGGAATCGCCTTTATTGTCAATAAATTAATCACTAATCAAGGTGTGATCCTATTCCTGTTATCTCGATACGATATCAGTTATTAAACTTCCACTTTGTGATAGATAAAATAGGTTTGTTTCTTTAAATCTGGCGTTCAATTTGTCATGTGAAAAATATCAGTTTCAATTATTAACTTTGTACAGGTTGAGTTTTGTTCTTATACAATTAAACTCACATTTACTTCTATAGTCAGCCTGCTCAATATAGGATAATCCAGGGCAAAATGAACAATAATTGAAACCTGTACAAAGCTTACAACTATTTGGTAAATCTTTAACCCTAAACTGTAAGTATTCTTTCAGCTTTTGTGACTCGGTGAGAATTCTATCTAAAGTTTGAAACTTCAAATTTCCAATAGACATAGGAAAAACAGAGCACGGATAAACTGTACCATCGCAATCGATTGCAATGCGCTTAATACCCGCATTACAAATCAATGAGTCTGGAAGGCGTTGTTGGAACTTCAATTCTCTTCCATATTGGCTTTTATCAAAATTGAATAAATCTTCTTCTGAAATTCGATACACCAAAGGGGCTGTGTCTCCATCATATTTTCGAGTAATACTAGGATCGAATGTAATTTGGTCGACACCCAAGTTTGTTACGTAATCTACAATATCCTTGAGATAATTTTTATTATACTTCGTCACCATGGTTTTTACCTTAACTCTAAGGCCTGCATCTAAGCAAAGTTTAATGGCATTAACAGTTTTCTCGAATGTTCCACGTTGGTTTGTAATTTTCTCGTGCATATCAGGAGTGTATCCATACAAGCTAATGCTTATATCAGAAGGAGGTATTCTTATTAGTTCCCTAACAAATTTTTCGCTAATTAAAGTTCCATTTGAATTAAATCCATAGTCTAATCCAAGGTTGATTGCCAAATCAAATATTTTAATGATATCTTGGCGGCAAACCACTTCTCCACCTGAGAAATGTACAAATTGAGCTCCACGATCGAGAAGTTGTAGAAAAATTAATCTTAACTCTTCTAAGCGCATTTCTTCTTTGTTGTAATTTGCAATAAAGCAATGGGTACACCTAAGATTACATCTCCTAGACAAAATCACTTGCACAGATGTAAGAGCGTTTGCTTCCCAATGTGGTATCTTTAGTTTAGCTCCATTTTTGTAAATATTTATTATTCCATGAAGATATAATTCTCTTAGAAATTCAATTGTGTCTTGAATTATTACTCTGTGCTCAATATTGTGCTGGTTTGATATTCCTCTTAGTATTTCTTCAAGTTTCCTATCTCTAATTAGACCATTAAGTATTTTTGCAGCAGTATAGTTGATTTTATAGGAGTAATCATCCTTCCGTAAATATAGATTTTCCTCCTTCCTAGCGATAGAAATATCTTCTTTTAAGGAAATATTAAACTCATACAAATTAGAATCTGTGATTTTCATTTTATACTCTTAAAGACAAAATTCTACTGTATCTTAGAAAGCAATATCGCGCTCAAATTTGTTTAATTGAATATTACATATCTCAAGGGGATCACAATTGAGAAATACTATCGCTAATTTACGCAACTAAGCACTAGTCTAA
>JACRII010000173.1 GCA_016235875.1 Planctomycetota bacterium | reverse complement strand
TTTCAAAAATTCTACACCTGTTTTTCAACTCCTGTTGCGCTAAATCACATATCTTCTCTTCTCTTTCGATTGTTGAAACTAAACTCCACTGTGTTGTCATATTAATCTCCTGTCTTTCTTAAGTCATTATTATATATTTCCGGAGTTCCCGGCAAACCATTACGATATTTTCCAGTCTCATTGGAGAAATTACATGGTAAAACTAACAGAAATGAAATGGAAAGTCAACAGACTGTCAGAAAACACAAACCTGTTTCAGTTACGTAGTTTGGGTTGAGGAACGAAACACAACGATTCAAATTACTCATGCCCAACCTACGAAACTTGTTACATCAAAAAGAAAAGTCCTCATTGCCCTTCGATGGAATAATGCTTTAACTGAATAATATCTTGGAACTTTCTATTGGCAAAAATACGTATAAGGAAGGAGAATGGGAGCGAGGGATAAGCGGAGAAAATAAGGATAGAGAAGAAGTTTTAATATTTGTTCTCTCCATTTCCCCATTTTCACCCTTTCTCCTTTTTACATTTTTTCCAGACGCGTTCGGGCGAGTTAAGCCCCTTATTCATTTATTTTCCCTTGACACCAACTAATTTAATAATTATAAGAACAATAAGAAATTCTGTAAAAGCCAAGGAATATCGTGATATACAGAATATTTTGTGCAATTTATTTGTGAAACTGTTTTAGTATAATTAATAGTTAAAAGCGAAAGAATAGGAAATATGGAATACTTCCAGTTCCGGCTTGACGGCCCTGTGTTTCAAAATGGCGTCCCGCTATACCTTGCCCTTGATGCCTTGGACAACTTCCAATCGATTGTCGACAAGACTTATCTCGTCGCGACTGGAGGAAAGAAAATGTCGGCGAGAGACAGAGACGCTTATCAAATTAGGGCTTCTGCTTTCCACCAAGGCTCCTTCATAACAGACTTCCAAATTGCCCTATATGGCGTGCAATTAGCTCTCCCCCTCATGAACGATCTGGGCCTTATGAACTTATGGGAATACACTAAGGAGACGTTCAACTTCCTAAAGCTTGTGTTCGCAACAAAAGATTCTGGCGCGAAACCAAAAATTGAAATAAGCAAGAGTCAGAACGTAACCGTTCATGTCGGAGATATTCACCATCATTTTCATGGCACAGTCATACAAATAGCTGAACAATCACTGCCTAAATACCAGGAACTTGCACATCTTCTAGACCAGGGGAAAATAGAACGCATCTGCGCCGGAACGCCGGAGAAGTACGAGATGCAATTAGAGCTTAAGGACAAAACACTATTCGACGTTCCGTCTAACATACAGGAGCATCCGATACAAATTGCGTGTGAGATATTCGACTTCAACAAATTCAAGAACATCGGGAAGCTTCGAATAGGCGAAGATCAGGTCGTTCCGGCGGGGGACTATAACTTCTCCATTTTCGGGACTCAGGATAACGTGAACTACATCTACTCAATGTTAAAGCCAGTTGTAACGATCAGATGCCTCGTTGAAATGGCGATGGTGCCGTTTGGGCCAGACAAGATTGTGCATCTGCACGTAACGGAGGTTGAACGTTCGGAAACATAGGTCGGGGTCGTGTTGAATGTCGAATCTTTCAAATTGACACTGCTATCGATGTCACAAATGGCAAATCTCCTTTTTTGTAAATAATCAATATCGAGCACCAAAATATCCCCAATATAGTAGGATGTGTCACTTGAAGATAATATTATTGCATGATAATATGATGACGTGATTGAATCATTCGCCAATACGGAAACAGAAAAGATATTCAAAGGATACATATGGAAAGACTACCACCTATTCACCCCGGTGAAATATTGTTGGAAGACTTTATGAAACCTTTGGGATTGAGCAGCTATCGTGTAGTCAAAGACATAGGTGTGCCGGCATTAAGGATTAGTCAGATCGTACGTGGACAGCGTTCGATTACAGCAGATACGGCAATGAGGTTGGCACGTTACTTTGGCACAAGTGCGGGTATATGGTTGCGCTTACAAGCTCGATACGATCTTGAAATAGCGGAAGCTAAAATGGCGAAACGCATCAACCGCGAGGTTAAAGTCCTACAAGTAACACAAACTACAATATCAAACGGATAACCATCGGGATAAACTTTGTTTTGGTTGCGCTATGTCTGTTCAGTGGCGGAAATGTTGATCTTGGTTATATTATATTTAACGAGCTTGTTTTGAAGTGTTGTGCGGGGTATCCGCAATATCTCTGACATGCGCACCTGATTGCCGTTTGTCTTCTGGTATGCCCACAAAAGAAGTTTTCTTTCTGCTTCACTCAACGTTTCCTGCAAGTCTATGGAATCAATCGTAGAAAGTTCGATGGGGAATATTCCCGAAGGAGTTTCTCTTTCTAACAAATTTCCAGGTAAATTTTTGGGTATTATCGTATCTGAGGTGCAAAATGCCACGGCGTGTTCAATGACGTTTTCCAGTTCCCGGATGTTCCCAGGCCAGTTATATAACAATAGTAAATTAAGCGTTTCCGGGGATATAGAGTTAACACTAACCCGCTGATGTGTAGCATATTTCTTAATAAAATACGTTACCAACGGCGGAATATCCTCTTTTCTTTCCTTTAAAGGCGGGAGTTGAACGGTAACCACATGGAGACGATAATAGAGGTCTTGACGAAAACCGCCTTCCTGTACCAGTTTCTTAAGGTCTTTTTTGGTTGCACAGATGACGCGAACATTGACAGGAATCGTCTCCTCGCCGCCAACACGCTCAAATTCCCGTTCCTGAAGCACTCTCAGCAGCTTGACCTGCATTTCCAAAGGTATGTCATCCACGTCATCGAGAAATATTGTGCCTCCATCGGCAAGTTCAAAACGTCCACGCCTTGTTTTGATTGCTCCTGTAAAAGAGCCTTTTTCATGCCCAAAGAGTTCACTCTCCAGAATCTCCTTGTTTAATGCGGCACAACTGACCTTTATAAAAGGCCCGTCCCGGCGATTGCTGTTGTAATGAATAGCCCCCGCAGTGAGTTCTTTCCCCGTGCCGCTCTCACCCTGAATGAGTATGGTGGTATCACGGTTTGATACCGTGCTGATAATCTCAAACACACGCTGCATCCCCTCACCCTTCCCAATCATATTATCGTAGCCGTACTGGCTGAGGACGCGCTGTTTCAGCATAATGTTTTCTGCAATCGTGTCCTTATGTTTGAGCGCCTTCTGGAGCTTTATGGTGAGTTCTTCCAGGGAAAATGGTTTCGTCACGTAGTCATACGCCCCTTCTTTCATAGCGGTAACTGCATTCTCAATGGAGCCGTATGCGGTCATGATAATAACAACGGTATCGGGGGATGCCTTTTTTATTTCCCTTAAAAAATCTATTCCATCCATCCTGGGCAGACGCAAATCTGTTATTACGGCATCGAAGTTCGCAGATTGGAGTAACTTAATGCCTTCTACCGCATTGGAAAGGGAATTGACGGAATATCCCTCTTTGGTTAGCTTATCTTCGAGCGATACGCGCATAAGTTTTTCATCGTCAACAATGAGTATTTTATTTTTCATTCAAAATCGCCTTTTTCACTGCGGCAATAAGGGCGAACGGCTGTTCTCCCCTACATTACGACAGGGAAGGCACACACGAAAGGTCGTTCCCTGACCTGCTTTGCTTTCTACACGGATTTCTCCATGGTGATCCTCGATAATCCTCTTTGAAATAGCCAGTCCCATCCCAAGTCCCTTTTCCCCTTCTTTATTCTTCGTGGTAAAAAAAGGTTCGAATATTTTACCAACAATCCCTTCGGAAATACCACAGCCTGTGTCACTAATCCAAACAGTAACACATTCGCTGTGATTCTCACAAGCATCTGTCTTTATCGTCAGCTTTCCTCCATTAGGCATACTCTCAATGGCATTTACCATAATATTGATCAATGCCTGAGAGATGTGGTCTGCATCCACAAAAACAGGCGGAAGCGCGTAGTTGAATTCCTTACTGATAAGCACCTGGCCTGGCTCAATCCTATGCTCTATAAATTCAAGAGAACTATTTATAACCGTGTTAATATTGTTTTCTGATATATGAAGTGTATAGGGTCTTGAAAAGGTTAAAAGACGTTTTACTATCATCTCGACTCGTTTGAGTCCTTCGAGCATAAGCGTGGCATATTTTTTTGTTTGCGAAATGTTTTCAGGTTCATTTTCCAGCATACTGGCAAAATTCCGCAGACCGCCCAAAGGGTTATTGATTTCATGGGCTACCTCGGCTGCAAGTTCGCCCACCGCTGCAAGGCGCTCCGCACGCAGCAACTGAGACGTTTTTTCCTCCACCTTCTGTTCCAGATTTGAGTATGATTCCTTCAGCTTTGCGGCCATTTGATTAAATTCCCCGGCAAGAATCCCTACCTCATTCTGCGAGGTAATTGGAATCCGGTGGTCTAAATTTCCAGAACCGATGGACTTCGCCCCCTGTGCCAGTTGTAATATGGGCTGTGTGATCCGGTTGGCAAATGAAACACCAATGGCAATAACAATGATGATACAAAAAAAGATCAGCACTATAACACGGTTCTTTAGCTTTTCTACCGGGGCAAAGGCTTCTGTCAAATCCTGCTTTGCTACAAGCCCCCAATTGGGAATGGGAATATGCCGATAAGCAGAAAGAACATTGACGCCTCTATAATCCTTAGACTCTTTAATCCCTTCTTCTCCATGTGAACTTAATACCGAAGGAATGTCGAAAGTAGAGCGAATAGGGCTTGTAAATTTTAAAGCCGCTCCTTGCTTATGACGAAGGTCATTCAAATATACGATATTCTCTCCTTCTCGCCTCACCAGGAGCGTTTCACCTGTCTTGCCCATTCCAGGCCAGCTATGAATCAATGGCTCAACGCTATTTTTGACATTGACATCTAATAATATGACGCCAACAATAACATCACTGCTTTCCAGGGTAATGGTATCCGTCATGAGAACAGGGCAGTAATACGTCATCCAGTTCTGTCCCATGAGTTCAGAGGTATAAACATCTTTTACCGCCACATCTTGTTTTTCAAGGACATCAATATAACTGTTAAACGAACTCAGGGTCTTACCCACGATATCAGGATAGGTAGATATGACCACCTCTCCGTTTGCACCATCAATAATGGAAATAACGTTATAGTGTTTATAAAACTGTTTGAGTGCATGAAGATTTTCCAAGACCCTGTTGTAATTAATGCGTGCAGTTTCTGAGTTCATCAATTGATAAACGCTTTCACACCTCCTCCTCTGCTGCAAAAGGCTTGTTGCTGCGGCAGCGAGCACCTTATTCCGAACAATCACCGATGTGTCTGTCAATCGCTCTTCCAACCAACTATTGAGTTCGCTCTTTTTCAGGTCAGCAATAGAAGTAAGTTGTTCAATCACTCTCTGCTCGATAGCGCTCTTACTACTGTAATATTCCACGATACAAACGAACAATAACGGGACGGTCGTCAGCAGACAGACGTAACAGATGAACTGTACCTTAATGCTCCTAAAAATATTTCTGTAATAATTCATAGTATTAAGCACGGCCGTATATTAAATGTTCAGTGTTGCAGTTGTAGTGCGAACTTTAGTTCGCATAGGGATGTAAGCGAATTGAAGTTCGCGCTACCTTGAAAAAGCCGCCGAAGGCCTAATTTAACGTACAGGAATTTCAAAGTTGGGAACAGCGCAGTCAGACATCCCCCTGAATCCCCCTTTTCTAAGGGGGACTTAACCAATTCCCCCTTAACAAAGGGGGCGAGGGGGTTGTGAGTGCCGAACAATTGTTGCATATCAAAGAAAGTCGCTGCCAAAGGCAACCTAACTTGAACTACTCATCCAAAAGCTTCTATCAGGCTTGGCTTAACTGCACTTTTGTCCTTGCCCGGTAATGGAATTTCAAGGGAACCTCTGAAAAGGGAAGCTTTCTATGGAGTTGATTGGAGAGGTAACGTTCGTAATCGCTATCGAAGAGTTTTGGATCGTTAACAAAAAGGATAAACGTGGGAGGCGCTACGCTTACCTGCGTGGCATAATAAATCCTCGGAGACCTGGACTTCTTGCGTGTCGGACGGTGCAAAGACAAGGCCTCCTGCAGCGCCTGGTTCAATTCAGAAGTCGTTATGCGGGTGTTGGCCTGTTCGTAAAGTTCTAAGGCCAGATGTATCATTTCCACAACATGTTTATTATCCTTGGCGCTGATAAAAGAGATGGGAGCAAAGGCAAGTCCAGGTAAACATTTATAAATATAGTCATTAAATTTCGCAGTCTCAACGCCCTGAACCAAGTCCCATTTATTAATTACAATGATGCATGGTTTGTCTTCAGAGACGATGTAATCGCCCAGTTTTTTGTCCACTTCGGACACCTTGAGCGTGGCGTCAATAAGGAATAGCGCCACATCTGCCCTGCGGATAGACCGTTCGGCGCGCGCCATGCTGTAAAATTCTATAGAATCATGGACTTGTTTTTTCTTTCTTACCCCTGCCGTGTCAATTGCAAGGAATTGCTTACCCTCTATTTCGAACCGCACATCTACCGAATCCCGCGTAGTGCCCGGTACTTCACTGACGATTACGCGCTGTTCCTTTGCCAGGGTATTGATGAGCGTGGATTTCCCGGCGTTCCGTTTGCCTACCAGGGCAAGTTTCATGATAGGTTCAGTGGAATCCGATTCCTGGCACGACGCCGGCAGCAGAGAAATAATCTTGTCCAGCAATTCAGACCGCCCAAATCCTTCAACGGCAGACACAGGAAGCGGGGCGCCGAATCCCAACTTATTAAAATCTGCCAGTTGATATTCAAACTTTGGCGTATCCACTTTATTGGCAACAAGGATTACCTTTTTCCCCAGGCGTCTCAATTTTTCTGTCACCATAATATCCAAAGGTGTCACGCCGTCCCGCACGTCTACCACAAAGAGAATTAGATCGGCATTGGAAAGTGCAATTTCTATCTGCATCTCGATGTCTTCCGTAAGACCGTCCACATCTTTCACGCCCATCCCGCCTGTGTCCACTAATTCAAACACGTAATCGTTGTGTCGGATTTCCGTTGAGACGCGATCCCTCGTTACGCCGCTGGTGGGCTCAACAATGGAGATTCTGCGTCTTGCAAGACAGTTAAGGAGGGAAGATTTTCCTACGTTTGGTCTGCCTACAATAGTAACAACTGGAATATTCATAAATTAAACCGCTTCCCCTGTTTTTGGCTCGGATTCTTCTCCTGTAGAAGAGCGTCCCTCTTTAGCGCCTTCTGTTGGCGAAGAAAGTTTTCCGGTTTCTTTCGTCGATATTTCTGTTTTTTCTTCTATCTTTTCTTCCAGATACACATCAGTCACATCGGTGCTGTCAATTTCTTTTCTGAGCAGGAAATAGATAATTGTCTTCGCAGAAAGCAGGTAGGTAATTACAAATGTCCATACTGCCAGTTTTATCAATCCGACATAAAGAATTAACATACCTGCCAGGAATTTCAGTGACCAGCGATCAGGAGAAACCACCGCAGTTTTTGTCTCAGCAGAAGGCGTAGTGCAAAATCCTAGGCATGCAATGTCGCATTTTTGTAATATAAAAGACTGAACCGCCTGAAACTTCTGTCCCATACCCAAACCCACCGTACAGAAGGACAGGCGCATCATCAACCATGCTACAAATGCAATAATTATGAGACAGGTCAGTCCATACAATGTGTTTACAATACAATACCAGATAAATTGTTTGGGGCGTGAGAGGACGTAGCTATATGCCCGGCTCATCGCATCAAAGGCATCTGAACCTTCTGCACTGATTGTGGGAAACATGAAACATAATCCCAATGCGCCGATCCCACCAATAAAGACCATCAACAATCCTGAGAGCATGGCAAGGGGGAAACCCACCGCCACCGCTATGTCGCCAAGAACAGGTATCCTTCCAATCATGCCGCCGATAACATTACACAGGGCAAAGAAGAGGACGCCTATTACCGGCACCAGAGGTGACCAGAAATAAGACCAGAATTTTTTCCTGGCAAATTTCAAGGCGTCCATCAAACTTACACTTTCGTCTCTGGCATAGTCCAGAGAGGCGATGCGCGTAATTGCTCCCCCTGTCAACGACCAGATGACGAGCAGCCCAAAAACGAGTACCCCAAAAACAATAAATTCCCCAAAATCCAGGGGCATAATCGCCAACAAGGAATTTTTTATAGCGAGAGGTATGCCTTCCCTTGCCGAAGATAAGGCAAGTTTTATAAAGGCATAAGGATTGGTACTGACCAATTTCAATGCCGAGAAAAATGCAACTGCAACCACGCACCACATAATACTCGCCAAGAGGCCAATGTATCCAAGAAACACCTTCTTGGGGTCAAATGCCATCTTAAAGGCACGGAAAATATCGCGCCAGTCATGTACGACAGTTTTCGTTTCACCCATTGTTCCCTCCTTTTTTTTCTATTCGACTCAATGCTTCAGGAGTCATTGGTTCCTCAATGCGATGCTTTTCGTCCAGCCATGCTCCGAGGTCGATAAGCTTACACCGCTCACTGCAAAAAGGGAAGTTCGGCGATTCTTTTATATTCCGGTAGACAAACTCCTTTTTGCAATTGGGGCAGTTTATTTTTGGCATTTTTCTTTTACTTTTTCTCTGCGGTTTTTGTATCAGGTTTTACAGATTCGGTTTCCTTTTTAGCCTTAGACTTGTATTCTTCACTCCGGTAATCTGTCTGATAGAAACCAGAACCCTTAAAAATAATAGCACTGCCAGCCCCAATCACCCTCTGTACTTTCATCTTTCCACAAGCAGGGCACTTCTTTACCGGCTTTTCCGTCATGTGTTGAAATAACTCAAACGAATGGTCACACCCATTACATTTATAATCGTATGTTGGCATATTTCTTTCTCAGTTATTTATTTGGCAAAGCATACCGAAATAATAAACTGAGTTTACCTCCTTCTTTCATAAAATATCATTCCACGCTTAAATAAAATTTATTCAAAAATATTCTTCATTTTCTCAAAAAACTTCTTTTGCCGCGGAGAGACATTTTTTTTCTCCAATTCCGCAAATTCACGGAGCAATTCTTCCTGTCTGGAAGTCATCTTCGTTGGAACTTCAGCAATCACCTGTACCAGGAGATTGCCCCTTCCATATCCGTGTATATTAGGAAATCCTTCTCCACGAATCGGAACAACTTCGCTGTTCTGGGTACCTTTCGGTATCTTTACCTGAATCACCCTCCCCGTAAGGGTAGGAACATCAATGGTACAACCCAGGGCTGCCTGTGCGAAAGTAATCGGAACCTCACAAAGAACATCATTCCCCTGCCTTTTAAACATAGGATGAGGAATAACATGGATGTCACAATACAAATCTCCCGGGGCCGCTCCGCTTTCACCTGGCTCTCCCTGTCCGGTCAATCTCAGACGTGTTCCATCCTCAACACCGGCTGGAATCTGAATAGAAATGATTGACTTTTTTGGATAGCGGCCAGAGCCTCCGCATTTCGCGCATGGGGACTCTATAATCTTGCCATTACCGTGACATTTAGGACACGTAGTACGGAGCGTAAAGAACCCTTGCGACTGCTGCACCTCACCTCTGCCTTTGCAATATGGGCAGTTTACCGGTGAAGTACCCTCCCGAGCGCCGGTCCCGTGACACGTATCACACACTTCTCTACGAGTCAGCTCAATCTTTTTCTCAACGCCAGTAGCCACTTCTTTAAAATCGATCTCAATATCACACTTCAGGCTCGCCCCTCGACGACCTGCCCTGCCACGACCCCTTCCTCCGCCAAAGAAGTCTTCAAAGATACTGCCACCGCCAAAAATATCTCCAAAGGCGTCAAAAATATCTTCAAAGGTGCTGTATCCAGGAGCCTCTGTGCCTCTAAGGCCGTCCACTCCATATTGATCATACCGTCTTCTTTTATCGGAATCACTCAGTACACCATATGCCTCGGCGGCTTTCTTAAATATCTGTTCTGCCTCTTTGTTTCCGGGGTTCCTGTCCGGATGGTATTTCATGGCCATCTTACGATATGCCTTTTTAATATCTTCCCCGCTAGCGGTTTTATCAACACCTAACACTTTGTAAAAATCTTCTTCCATGTATATCGTCTTTATATTAAGTTATTATTTTATAAAAAGATACTATGAGTTCCTAATTTTATTAACGTTAAAATTATAGTATATAAAACAGCACAAAATCAAGGGTGTTTTAAATACACCCTAAATAACGACAAAAACAGCCCGTTGTTTTTTGAAATAACATTTTTGAGTGTATAAAAGCAAAAAGGCTACTCATCGCAGCCTTTTTACTTTTACTCGTTATGTAAATTTTTGATAAATGCCTGATTAATGGATACTGCCTTCGATCTCTCTTTCCTCTTCATCTTCCTTCAGTTCAGTAATCATGGTTTCTGTGGTTAATAAGAGACCCGCAACACTGGCGGCATTTTGTAAGGCAACCCGGGATACTTTCGCCGGATCCACAACCCCTGCATCAAACATATCCACACAATTTCCTGTATTGGCGTCATACCCCATATTGGTCGACAGCTCTTTTACCTCTTCAAGAACTACCGAGCCATCCGCTCCGGAATTGGAGGCAATTTGACGCAGCGGATACTCAAGCACTTTTGCTATAATATCCACACCAACCTTTTCGTCACCCTTGAATTTTTTACGCGCTTCGTCGAGAACAGGTATTGCACGGACGAACACGACACCGCCTCCCGGCACAATCCCTTCTTCGACAGCGGCACGGGTTGCATGCAGCGCATCTTCTACCCTCGCCTTCTTCTCGTTCATCTCGGCCTCAGTTGCAGCGCCTACATGGACAACAGCCACACCGCCGGCTAATTTTGCGAGCCTTTCGCTGAGCTTTTCTTTGTCGTAATTGGAAGTAGTTTGATCGATCTGATTTTTGATTTGATTGATTCTCGCCTGTATATCCGCCTTCTTTCCCGCGCCCTGGATAATTGTTGTATTATCCTTATCAATGGTAATCCGTTTTGCGCGGCCAAGGTCTTCTATCCCCATGTTTTCAAGCTTTATTCCCAACTCCTCGGTAATAGCGCGTCCCTTCGTTAATACGGCAATATCTTCCAGCATCGCCTTTCTGCGATCCCCGAAACCCGGGGCCTTAACGGCAGCACAACTCAACACGCCACGGAGTTTGTTAACCACCAGGGTAGCCAGGGCTTCACCGTCAACATCTTCAGAAATAATCAACAAAGGCTTTCCACTGCTAGCAATCTTTTCCAATAAGGGGAGGATATCTTTCATGCTCGATATCTTTTTTTCGTGAATCAATATGTAGGCATCCTCAAGAACGACCTGCATATTCTGCGCATCGGTAATAAAATATGGAGAAAGATAGCCTTTATCGAATTGCATACCTTCTACAACCGTCAAAACAGTCTCAATTCCCTTCGCTTCTTCTACGGTAATAACCCCATCCTTACCGACCTTCTCCATAGCATCTGCCAACAGGTTTCCGATAGACGTATCGTTATTGGCAGAAATAGTTCCCACCTGGGCAATCTCGGCGCGCCCCTTCACAGGCTTACTTAATTTCTTAATTTCTGCAACTACAATTTCTACAGCCTTATCAATGCCCCTTTTGATCGCCATCGGGTTTGCGCCTGCTACTACGTTCTTCAATCCTTCATTAAAGATAGCCTCTGCGAAGATGGTGGCCGTTGTGGTGCCGTCTCCGGCAACATCGCTGGTTTTTGATGCAACTTCACACACCATCTTTGCCCCCATATTTTCAAAGGGATTTTTCAATTCAATTTCCTTGGCTACCGTGACACCATCCTTTGTAACCGAAGGCGAACCAAATCCTTTTTCCAGGATCACATTTCTCCCCGTAGGACCCATGGTTACTCGAACGGTATCCGCTAGCTGCTTAATCCCTTTTTGGAGCAACTTTCTGGCATCTTCCTCATAAATTAGCTGTTTTGCTGCCATTTTAAAACCTCCAAAAAATTTAAATCATCAAAAAACTTTAAGTGTCTGATTACTATTACTCAATCTTGGCTAAAATATCGCTTTCTCTCATAACCAGATATTCTTTACCGTCAATAGTAATCTCGGTCCCGGCGTATTTTCCATAAAGGACTTTGTCTCCCTTTTTTACCAAAAGTTCAGCCCTTTTTCCGCTCTCCAGCATTTTTCCATCGCCGACAGCGATAATCTTTCCTTTCATGGGCTTTTCCTTTGCAGTATCAGGCAGCACAATTCCACCCTGCGTCTTTTCTTCAGCTTCCATAGGTTCAATTACCACCCTGTCATCTAATGGTCTAATCATTTTCGTATTACCTCCTCAAGAAAAATAAACAATAAAATTCTTCATGTTAAAATTTATATGATAAATTATTGAATTACATTCCCATGCCACCCATTCCACCCATACCTCCCATGCCACCCATTCCACCCATGCCTCCCATACCGCCCATGCCACCCATACCTCCCGGCATCTTTTCGTCATCCTTTTTAGGGATATCGGTAATGATACATTCTGTGGTCAAGAGGATTCCAGCAATACTCACGGCATTCTGCAATGCACTCCTTGCTACCTTTGTAGGGTCTATAACGCCTGCATCCATCAGATTGCAGTATGTTTCCTTCTCTGCATCATAGCCAAATGCCTTATCCTTGGATTCTAATATCTTACGAACAACTACAGACCCCTCCAGGCCTGCATTTTTAAATATCTGCTTTGCAGGAGCGGACAAGGCTTTATTTACAATATCGACACCCATAGCCTCATCACCTTTCAGTTTGAGGTCATTCAAAGCCTCTGCTGCCCTTAACAGTGCAACACCGCCGCCGGGCAAGATACCTTCTTCAACCGCCGCCCTTGTGGCGTGCAACGCATCTTCAACCCTGGCCTTCTTTTCCTTCATTTCGCTTTCTGTAGCTGCTCCAACGAATATCTGGGCAACGCCTCCAGCTAGTTTCGCAAGCCTCTCCTGTAACTTCTCCCTATCATAATCTGACGTCGTAATTCCAATTTCATTGCGAATTTGTTTGATACGTCCGGAAATGGTATCGGAACTGCCTGCACCCTGAATGATCGTTGTATTATCTGCATCAATGGTTACCTTCTTTGCCCTTCCCAAATCGCGTATATCTATGCTTTCTAACTGAATTCCGAGGTCTTTAAATATCGCCTTACCATCCGTAAGAATCGCAATATCATCAAGCATTGCCTTTCTGCGGTCGCCATATCCAGGGGCCTTTATTGCCGCACAGCTAATTGTACCCCGTAGTTTATTGACAACGAGCGTGGCTAACGCCTCACCCTCTACATCTTCTGCAATAACCAAAAGGGGCTTACCCGTCTTTGCTATCTTTTCAAGTATCGGAACCAATCCCTTGATGGAAGATATCTTATCTTCATAAATAAAGATGTAAGGGTCTTTGAATTCAACCTCCATTGAATCAGGATTCGTGACAAAATGAGGAGAGAGATAACCGCGGTCAAATTGCATACCCTCTACTACTTCTACGCTCGTTTCGAGCCCCTTTCCCTCTTCAACGGTAATAACGCCGTCCTTTCCGACCTTATCCATCGCATCGGCAATCATTTTTCCAATTTCGGGGTCGTTGTTCGCCGCAATAGACCCAATGCTTGCAATCTCTGCCTGGTTCTTGATTTTCTTGCTTGTCTCTTTCAGCCTTTCCACAACCTTATCCATGGCCTTGCGCATGCCCCTATTGAGCGCCATGGGATCAGCGCCTGACGTCACACACTTTAATCCCTCCAGGAATATCGCCTCGGTAAGAACTGTGGCCGTGGTCGTACCGTCACCCGCAACATCGCTGGTCTTGGACGCCGCCTCCCGCACCAACTTTGCCCCCGTATTTTCATAAGGGTCTTTCAGTTCAATTTCCTCAGCCACCGACACACCATCCTTTGTCACTGTAGGACTCCCATACCCCTTATCCAATACAGCATTCCTTCCTCTGGGACCTAGAGTAACCTTAACCGCCCTGGCAAGTTTTGTAACGCCTCGAGCAATAGCGGCCCTTGCCTCTTCATTAAAGGCTAGTTGCTTCGCCATTGAATACCTCCTTTCAAAACTTATGTTTACCTGAATAACAAAATAAATATCAGAAAATTAATTGACTTGGTACAATGAGCAAACATAATGCCGTACCAAATTACTGAGCACCAAAACACCTTAACGAATTGAAATTAAGTATCTTAAGATTATTATATCCATTAAAATTATCCTCACAACGTTTACATCAGTATGCCATTGTGACAGCAGAAAAATTCTGCAATAGACAACATCTGCCATACTGGCAGAAGGCTAGTGCTCTTTTATTAAAAACATACTGTACCCTAAAGGAAAATGATTTCTCCTTTTGATGTTGACTTTTAAATTACTTATGACATATATTTACACAACTATTATCTATCGCAGAAATTTATCTTTTCAAACATATATCCTGGCGTGGCATAGCTGCAACCAAAGCGGCAAAGATAAGGCACGTGGCGTGTGGCATGTGTCGGGTGACATTTTGCTCGTCACGCGTCATTCGACACACGTCACTATTTCTAAAAACTTACACAAACTTGTCCTCATAAAAATGGGGAAAAGAAGTTTTTCAGAGCCATACAATACTATATGACAAAGGCAATAACAGAGAAAAACATCCCTCATAGTTTGCATAAACTCAATAGGGCAACCAGTCCGCAGAGAGAGCAGCCAGGCAGTATATTAGAACCCGTTGCAATGGCAAAACACCAAATTAACCGTTCTTTTCAGGATGCGCACATATTAAATACAGACAATCGTTTAATTGCAGAGGAAATCACACGGGAATTAAAAACGAAGATCATGGGAAATAACGTGATTGTCCTCGAACGGACAACGTCAACAATGGACACCGCCAAGAAACTTGCGCATACCTCCTTTAAGAATGGCACCGTAATTTTTGCGGAAGAGCAAACGAAAGGCAAGGGGCGTTCTGATCACTCATGGTCTTGTCCTAAATACAAGGGATTACTTTTTACACTTTTAGTAAAACACAACATGCAACCCGATCACCTGTGTTTGTTAACAGGCACTATGGCTGTATCAATTACAGAAACGATCCGCGAGACCTTACAACTTCCCGCAGAAATCAAATGGCCGAATGACATCCTGATCGGAGGGAAAAAAGTAGGCGGCGTATTAGTAGAGCTTGAAAAGGGCTTAAAAAAACAATCAATATTTTTAATTGGCATAGGAATAAATGTCAATCTCACCGAAGAAGACTTTCCGGGACAGACCCGTCTACCGGCAACTTCACTCGCCATTGAAAACAAAGAACCGATAAACCGCATTTTCCTTGCAAAGGCGCTGCTCCAGGATATAGACAAGTGGTATTCAATTTTAAAGAATGATCACTATAGATATATTACTGACAGATGGAGGGAATTTTGCGTCACGATCGGAGAGAAATTGACCATTACTGACTGCGGAAAGGAATATACAGGGAAGGTCATCGATATATCCAATAACGGAGGCTTGATGATGAAGTTAGAAAATGGCGAAATAAAGATATTTCGAGGCGAACATGCCACGATCAAATATTAAGATGTCTTCGGAAAACCAACCACTAACAACTCATATCAAAATTATTTTCACGGTCGAACCTGCTGCAGGAATATAGTTCAAATCAGCTACTGCTTTTCTCGTAGGACTTTCTCGATGGCCATAATCTTTGCCTCGATCCTGCTCGTCCGCTTAGAAAGATCACTATAGACAAAGTACCCCAAAATAAGCAAAAGCGCCGTATAGCCGACAATAATATACGTGGAAAATTGGCTTGCGGTGGCAGAGACAGGGACACGATTTATTTCTGGCGCTATTCTATTAATTGGTTGTATGGTCCTGGATACGGGAATTGAAGGTTCGACGGAACGCCCTGCCTCCTGAATCTCACTCTCGTTACGCTGGACTGATTTTGTCTTTTCTGGAGATGGTTTTTCATACAAACGTCCAATCACAACCCTGGGTTTAGGCGCTGCAGGATTATCCGTTCTATTATTGGGAAGTGGTGTCGCCTTAGATACAGGCTGAGTCTCACCATTATCTCTTGGAAGTGGTATTTGTTTAGGCATTGCCTGGATACTTGTTTGCTGTTCAGCCTTTTCGGCATTCTGACCTGCTGCATTCGCATCCTCAGACGATAATAACTTCTTATTTTCCTTTGTCATTTTCATCCAACGCAAGGGATCCTGTCCAAGCGCACTTTCCTTACCCATATTTCCTCCCAACAGATTTATAACTTATATTTTCAATACATTAATACTTTTTGCTATTTTCCTGCTGCACGACTTCCTTTGCAAGAGACATATAATCTTCAGAACCATGCGACCCGGGCGCATACGAAACAACCGGCTTACCATGACTCGGTGATTCTGAAAGTTTTACATTCTTTCTGATAACGGTATCAAATACCTGATCCTTTGCAAAATGCTCCTTAACCTTTTCGATAACCTCCTTGCAAAGACGGGTACGGCTGGTATACATACAAAAAATAATTCCCGTAATCTCCAAATTCTTATTCAATCGTTTCCGAACAACTTCATGCGTATCTAATAATTTACTTACCCCCTGCAACGCAAAAAATTCAGTCTGTAAGGGGATAAATATTTCATGCACCAATGTCAATACGTTCAGGGTTAATAAACCAAGGGAGGGAGGGCAATCAATCAGGACATAATCATACCGTTCGAGCATGTCTCCTAAATATTCCTTTAATACGGTCTCACGCCCCACCACACCCACCAGCTCAATTTCTGCCCCAGATAGGTCAATATTGGCGGGAATAATATCAAGACCCTGGATTTTGGTATTTAAAATTACTTCGCCTGGTTTGCAATCCCCAGTAATAATATTATATACGGAATATTTTAGACTATGAATATCTACCCCAAGATGCACACTTAAATTGGCTTGTGGATCCATATCAATAACGAGCACCTTTTTCCCCAGCATCGCAAGACAGGCGCCCAGGTTTGCTGTCGTCGTGGTCTTGCCGACACCTCCTTTCTGGTTCAGTAATGCAATACTTCTCATAATGCACATCCTCCCATATTTGTTAAGGCAGGGCAGTAATCAACGTAAATTTAAAAATTTGTAGTACGGTAATGCACCTAAAAACAAATTAGTTAAAGTTTAGCATTTATAATAGAAATTTCAAGCTATAAATTTAACAAAACTGACTACTTACTTATATTGTGGCTTTTGAAAATTTCCTCAATAGCGTGATATTTTTTTGCCATTGTCGCTTCACTTTGCTTCAGGGTGTAAATGCGATTGAGAACTTTTGACATTAACTCAGTTGCTGAAATCACCTGCTCCCTTGCAATTTTCAAGATCGGCTTCGGCACAAGAGGCGTTTTTTTTACTGCATCCCACAGGATATGGGCGTCAATATTAAATTGCGAAGCAATATCATATACACTGAACTTTGAACGGGGGGTATTGGAAATCGCCACGGAATGCGCGCCAACTACGGTATGTTCGTCAAGGAATATCGGCATTGAAAGGAGTGCTAGACCGCCAGGGCATATATCCTCAAATGGTTTTTTATAATAAATAGCGCTCTTTGACAATTCCCTGCCATACGCCTGGCACAGGTCTTTTCGCTCACTGACAAAACGGAGGGTCTTACAATATGGGGAAGAATTAATCTCATTGACCACCTCGCTGTCCACATTATATACGACATCCTGGGTGTTCAAAAGGTTCATCAAGTAGATTTGAATAGGAGAAATAATTTCTCTCTCAATATCGATTTTTGAAAATTTGCCAATCAGTTCCATACGAGACTGAACAGGTAAAATGTTTTAGAGCACTAGTATTTAGTTGCATAAATTAGCGAAATATGTAATAATCCCTCGAAAACTTCAATAAGCATGGAGGGATAAAATGGCTTTGGCAGCGAGAATAAGTTTGAGTAACGAAGAGAGTAGGATTTTGTTTTCGTGGTTGCGTGCAGGTAAAACTGAAAAGCGATTGGTTGAACGTGCAAAGATAATCTTAAGTGCATCAGAAGG
>JACRII010000174.1 GCA_016235875.1 Planctomycetota bacterium | reverse complement strand
TTTTCAGGGCCTGTAAGGTCTTGTATCCACTGGCTGGCGATGTTGGAAGTCATTACAATGATGCTATTCTTAAAGTCCACCGTGCGGCCTTGTCCGTCTGTTAATCGTCCGTCATCAAAGACCTGCAGTAATATATTGAAAACGTCCCGATGTGCCTTTTCTATTTCATCAAACAAGATTACCGAATAAGGTCTCCTTCGAATAGCCTCGGTTAAGCGGCCGCCTTCCTCGTAACCGACGTAGCCGGGCGGCGCGCCGATAAGCCTGGCCACTGAGTGCTGTTCCATAAACTCAGACATATCGATGCGCACCATGGCGTTTTCATTGTCAAAGAGGAATGCGGCAAGCGCCTTGCAAAGTTCCGTTTTACCGACACCTGTGGGTCCGAGGAATAAAAATGTGCCAATAGGGCGGTTGGGGTCCTGAAGTCCTGCACGGGCGCGGCGAATGCCGTTGGAAACAGCCTTAATTGCCTCTTCCTGGCCGACAACCCTTTCCCTGAGCCGGTCTTCCATCTTCAAGAGTTTTTCCTTTTCGCCTTCCAGCATGCGTGTAACGGGAATCCCTGTCCACTTTGCGACAACCATGGCAATATCGTCGGCATCAACTTCTTCGTTAAGGAGTGACTTATCTTTTTGTAATTCTTGCAATTCCTTGTGCTTTTGTTTTAGTTTTTGTTCGCATTCCCTGATAAGTCCATAACGTATCTCGGCAACCTTCTCTAAATTTCCTTCCCTTTGTGCTGCTTGTTCCTCGATACGTGCGTGATCTATTTTCGCATTAATATCCTGAATCTCTTTGATAATCTTTTTCTCGTTCTCCCACTGGACACGGAGAGCACCCGATCCTTCTCTCAGGTCTGACAATTGCTTTTCAATCTTTTCCATTCGTTGTTTCGAGGCGGTATCCTTTTCCTTTTTGAGGGCTTCTTTTTCTATTTCCAACTGCATGATTTTACGCTCAATTTCATCCAGTTCAACGGGCATACTGTCAATCTCGATCCTGAGCTTTGATGCCGCCTCATCGATCAGGTCGATTGCCTTGTCAGGTAAAAATCGGTCAGCGATGTATCGGTGAGAAAGGGTGGCAGCAGCGACAATTGCAGAGTCTTTGATGCGCACCCCGTGATGCAGTTCGTATCGTTCTTTTAATCCCCTTAGAATCGCAATAGTATCTTCTACGGACGGTTCACCGACATAGACAGGCTGGAATCGTCTTTCTAATGCGGCATCTTTTTCGATATGCTTTCTGTATTCATCCAGTGTTGTGGCTCCTACGCAGCGCAACTCGCCGCGGGCTAAAGCGGGTTTCAAAAGATTGGATGCGTCCACGGCGCCCTCGGCTGCGCCAGCGCCCACAACCGTATGCAACTCATCGATAAAGAGGATGATTTGACCTTCTTTTTCACTCACTTCTTTCAGTACCGCTTTAAGACGGTCTTCAAACTCACCACGGTATTTTGTGCCTGCAATCAGGGCGCCCATATCCAGGGACATAACCCGCTTATTTTTCAAGCTCTCCGGAATATCTCCGTTGACGATACGCTGGGCCAGACCTTCTACGATGGCTGTCTTTCCCACGCCGGGTTCGCCTATCAGGACGGGGTTGTTCTTTGTTCTGCGTGATAGAACCTGTATTACCCTCCTTATCTCGTCGTCACGACCAATGACAGGATCCAATTTCCCCTTACGAGCCAATTCGACCAGGTCTTTGCTGTAGCGTTCAAGGGCTTGATACTTTTCTTCGGGGTTTTGATCGGTGACGCGCTGACTGCCCCTGATTTCCTTCAATGCCATATAGATATTTTCTTTTTGAACGCCAGCTTCGTTTAAAATCCTGCCGGCAGTAGTATTTCTTAATCCTACCAGCGCTAACAGCAGGTGTTCGGTGCTTACGTATTCGTCTTTCAGTTTACTGGCTTCTTCCCAGGCCGAATTGAATGTATCGCGCAATTCTGCGCTTACATAAGCCTGTCCAGGCGCACCTGAGCCGCTTATCTGGGGCAGCTTGTTAACAGCCACCATTGTCTTATCGAGAATGATATTGGTGTCAATTCCCAATTTTTTCAAAAGTGGCACAACAATGCCCTGTTCCTGCGTTAGCAAGACTTCCAGTAAATGGACGGCGAGTATTTGCTGCTGCCTCTTGGATTCAGCTAATTCCTGGGCTTCGTGCACTGCTTCTTGCGCCTTGATGGTAAATTTGTCAAACCTCATAGGTGTCTCTTTAACTGGATTGTATAGGAATTTTCATTTTAAAAATAAACAGCCCCTGGCACACTGCAGTATTCGTGAGTCAGGGGTTTTTGTGATATTAATAGAACATGAAATACTTATGATTGTATCGAAAGGACATCTGACATACTGTACATCCCGGGGGTTTTTTGTGCGATAAACTTCGCTGCACGGATGGCGCCGCGCACAAAAGTATCTCTGGTATGCGCCTTATGAGTAATTTCTATGCGTTCTCCTAAACTCCCAAAGACGACCGTATGGTCACCTATAACGTCCCCGCTTCGAACTGCATGCATACCTATCTGATTCTCAGGCCTTTCACCCGTAATCCCATGTCGTCCGTAGATAACGTCTTTATCTAACTTTCTGCCTGTGGCATCACATATTTTTTCGGCAAGTTTCAAGGCTGTACCGCTGGGTGAATCTTTTTTAAAGCGGTGGTGGGTTTCTATAATTTCTATATCAAAATCCTTTCCGAGCATTTGTGCCATTTGTGCCGCCAGGTTGAACATGACATTAACGCCCACACTCATGTTGGGAGAGACCAGGCAAGGCATTTGCCGGGACAGGTGCTTTATTTTCTCAAACTGTTGCGTGCTCAATCCCGTTGTACCAGCGACAAGACCAATGCCCTTCATTGCACAAACTTCTGCGATAGCTACCGTTGACTCAGGTGACGAGAAATCAATCAAGACGTCTGCATGCGTATTCAAAGTTGATGTGATTTTTACATGAGTTTCTCCACATCCTGTAACCGTACCCACGTCTTTGTCGAGAAAGGAATGTCCGTGCCTTTCCAGTGCGGCTACTAACTTTAATTGCGGGTCTTCAATGATAAGGGCGGCAATCCTGGCTCCCATTCTGCCACATGCACCATTTACAGCGATTTTAAGCATTGTTTACACCATAAATAAATTAGGCTACCTGCGGCAGCGACTTTTAAGCTTCCCTCTTTCTAAAGGGGAAATTATACAATATTGAAATTCCTGAACATTAAATTATAGATTTGTTAAAATTAGTCTTTGTTTTTTTTATATCTCTTACTGGCATTTTTGAGGAAGTTACGTTCCCTGCGCGTCAGGTTTCGTAAGCCCTCACGATTCACCTTATCAAGGATTTCATCCACTTTTGCCCGTACTTCCTGCTCTTTCATCATCTCTTTTCCCTGGTGGTGAATCTGCCACTTTTTGAGATACTCTGCTACCCGATAAGAGTATCGGACAAATAAAAATCCGTAAATCAGGCCACCCAAATGCGCAAAGTGAGCAATATTTCCTGACTTGGGTACTATACAGTTAAAGATAGTGATGCCGGCAAAGATCATAACCAGATACTTTGCCTTCAATGGGAAGAAATAGAAAATAACCGTACTGTTGGGGAAATACATGGCAAAGGCCACTTCGATGGCGAAGATAGCCCCTGAAGCCCCTACAATGGGAGTCCATGGCGTAAAGATACAACAACAAATACCGGCAAATATGCCTGCCGTAAAATAGAGCGTTAAAAACCGTTTTGTTCCAAGCACCCGTTCAACCTCACTCCCAAACATCCAGAGCACCAGCATATTAAAGATCAGGTGCCACGGATCGGTCGTACTGTGCAGAAACATATACGTAAGGAATTGCCACAGCCATAAATGCCCCAGCGTGTCCGGAGGATAAAGCCAGAACAATTTTGTGAATTTGTCGGAAGCCGGATAATACCACGGCTGCACTGATGTATAGCCCGTTTGTTCACCGGTCATGATATTTATTGACTGTGGAAACCATTGGGAACTTATCGTCGAGAATAACAATTGAAGCATAAACACGCTGACATTGGCGATGATGAGAACCATGATCACGCGTGTCCATTTACTTCCAATATTTATTCCGAAAATGAGTTTATTATTGCGCATTTACGTTAAATGTATGTACAGGAATTTCAATCTTTTTTGATTCCCCTCTAAAAAGAGGGGATTAAGGGGTGTGTAAGATTTCCGTAACACACCCCCAGCCCCTCTTTCTAGAGGGGAGCTTAAAAGTTGCTGCCATAGGCAGCCTAATTTTAACTATAAAATATACTAATTCATTTTCAATAAAAGTCAAGAATGTTATATGGTGAGTTTACAGGGTGTAAAGTTTTCTGAAAATAAACATCCCGCCAATAAAAAGGATAATATTTGCACCCCATAAAGCAGGTACCACTGGCATTAGGGAGTTTTCTGCCAGTACGATTCCCGTTACCACCAGCGGGTAGTAGAGAAATAGGATCACTAAAAAACTGGCGCCAAATCCAATCATGAGATGCCCGCTGCGCAGCTTGATGCCGAGCGGGATACCAATAATGATAAAAGTTATACAGGAAAGGGCTTGTGATAAACGTTTGTGTATGGAAATATCATTTTTCCGTATGAGTTCTTCTTTGCTGGCAATAGTTAAATCTGTCTCCACGGTGTTACTTTTGTTGAGGAGCGCTTCCCGTTGTGCATTAATTTCAGAAAGTGTCCGCGTGAGTGAATCGATATTTTCCCGTTCGTCACTCTGTACTTTTTTTGCGGCATCAATTTTTTGTTCGATGCTGTAAATCCTTTGCTTTTCTTTTTCGATGGTTTCTTTAATTTGCATAATTTTTCTACCTGTGTCTTCAGTGGAAGCGCCTGATTTATTTTCTTTTTTCACCTGAATCAAATTTTCGTTAGCTACGAGGATATAATTTTTGGCTATTTTAGTCTCGTTTTCCAAACCCTCAATCTTTGATTTTTGCCGTGCTAAATTTTCATTCGCCCGTTTTAGTTCCGTCAAGAGTTTCTCCCGTTTTCTGGACAGACTACCGAGGTCTTGCTTGTATTTACCAAGTTCCTTGGCTAATTCATCGTTATCTTTATTTGAATTTGACGGCGTATTTGTGATGCCGGACAACTGATCCTTTATTTCGCTGTTGCACTTGCAAAGCTGGAATACCGTCAGATATTTTGTGGAAGACTCTCGCTTCTTTTCTTTGAGAGAAATCTCGAATGTTGTTTCATTAAACGCTCCTACACGGGGGATTTCGCCTGATTTTTTGTAATTGGGTTTAATGAATTCTCCGCGATGTAAGGTGAGGAGTATCTTATTTGCGGATTCGTCCATTTTGATAATTCCCTCCTCGGCAAGGATAACGTCCGTTACATAGTCGTTTGCATATTCAATCACTGCAATGTCCTTATTAATATTGTCTTCTACGCTTCCAATGTATATTTGGTACGGGTATAGGTCTATTTTTTTCTGAAAGGAAGCCAGGTTGCCCGCCAGCACGTTATTTATCGCACGTTCCTGGAGTAATATTATTTTATAACAAGACCGGGGTAAAACTTCTGCGGATAAGGCTAGTGTTATTAAGCTAAAGACGACTCCGATTACCAGAACAGGCGTAATTATTTTATGGATATGCACACCACTTGCCTGAATAGCAATAATTTCATGATCGGCGCTCATGCGTCCATACGTCATCGCTGTGGCAGTAAGCAGTGCCGATGGTATGGAATAAGGAGATGCCTGAATAAGGATGTGGGGGATGAGCGCCCTGAGGGCAACGATATCCAATCCTTTATGCAACAGTTGAATAGCAAACCCCAGAAATATTAATAATTCGAAACATGCAAAGGATGGCAGAAACGTCCGGAACCATTCCCGTACGAGGTAACGTTGTAATATTTGGCTTGTAAATAGAGCAGGCATTTTTAGGGTTTTAAATAACATTTATATCGTGTGTTTTTTTATTTCACCTTTGTCTTCATGAGAGATAATGCACATTGGCGGTCATAGTTAAAATTGTTCAGAAAACGTGTTTACTGATAAAATGTGAATGGTTATCCTAAAAAGCTCCTGACCTTCCCTGCTGCAACCATGTTTTCAGTAATAGTATCCTCTTTCCTGGAAATGGCGGCTTGAATGATTTGAGTGGTGTATTCGCTATGAAGCAGGTTCTCCGTGTGTTTTACCAAGCCTAATACTTTTTCGAGATCCTTTGCAATCTTCGGAGATATTAATTTTGTGACATCTTTATTGTAATAAGAGGCAACCAGCGAAATATCCTCTATGAAGCCGGGATATGCAACCTTGAGAAACGATAAATCCTTTTCCGTCAGACAATGTAATCCCAGGAGTTCTGGCGGAAGTCCGATCGAATAGAGCGATGCGCAAAAGGATATTACCCTCGGCAAGGTAATACCTCCCACGTTTCTTGAATAACCGAAAAGTCCAATATGTAATTTACGCATCCTCCGGCGAGGGACAAATCGGGCTATTTCGTTAATCAGAGGGGCGAGTTCTTTTATCTGCTCTCTGTAAGCCGACGCCAGCCTTTCGGTAATATCTAAGGCTACTTCTTCATCGATAATCGTTGGAACTGTCCTCGTGTGGTTATTCATCTTCTCGATAGCCTTTCTTACCAGTCCTTCATCATAATCGTATTTGAATGCCGATTGTATGGTAAAGGTCTGAACACTGGGAAATTCATTTAGACATTCAGTGACATTCATTGGTGTAAGATTACCACGGAAGAGGTTTGATCCTAATCCCAGAATAGGATAAATCGGTATCTTGATATTTTCTTGCAGTGCATGCAGTCTCTGTAAAGCAATTTTGACTACCAGTATGGCTGGAAGCAGACCGTAGTTCAATGCAGGGTCAGAGCGACCGAGAAATACCCTCTGGTATGGGAATTGTTTGTCCTTCAGGTAATTCTGCACCATGGTGTCGGCAGAGAGCATGTATGGGATGTCCTCGAATAGCGGGATAACCTCTAAGGTTTCAGGCTTAAACTCACCGATCCATTCTTTTATGGTAATGTCATTTTCAAAGCATTTTTTGTGTTGTTTACCAACCACAAAGTTGCGGTAATAATAATACACGCGATTTATTGATTCTGTATTGGTGGTCATGGGGAGGATGACTTCAAAGATGGGAGGTATGTTATCATCTCCGTAAAACAGGCTTGCGGTATCGTATGAACGTGGAGCGCTTTCCAATGTCTCCAGAAGAATCTTGGCCTCGCTTTTTTCCACCATGGGATTGGGTACCCGTAAAGTAATAAAGAGATCCCTGCCGATTCTGCGGTTTTTGAAAAAATTGTCATACCGTGTCAGCAGCTTCTTGATCACAAACTCGTCAACTTCTTTCCCTTCGCAATCCCACATTTGTTCCTCACATCGCAAATGTGAAAATACATAATATGCCTCTTTAATCTCGTCTTCACCGAAAAAGGACGTCCCCTCGATAAAGAATGGCATAGTTACATTATCAGGATGCTGTGTGCTCATTGTCCGTGGTACTTTTCTCATGCATCTGGCCTCATAACTCAAAAATATTCCACTAAATATTTATTCTAAAGTAATAACTATGAAATTTAAATTATATAAAAAAACCCTCTACTTTCATTAAATTATTTAAAATATTTAAATATCGGGGTTAACCAACAAGCAACAGCATTATATCCATTACGTTCGTCCTGGTAGTACCTGTAATTATGAGGTCATTCAGCCCTTTGAAGAAGGCATACGAGTTATTATCATCAAGATATGTTTCCGGGTTCATTTTTTTTCTCTTTGCACGCATAACGGTAGAACCGTCTGCGATGGCGCCAGCGGCATCGGTGTTCCCGTCTATGCCATCCGTACCTGCGCTCAGAATGACCGTATTTTCCAATCCGTCAATTTCCGTCGCCGCAGATAAAACAAGCTCCTGGTTCCTGCCACCCATGCCATTCCTACGGACTCTGACCGTAGTTTCGCCGCCGGCAATAATACAAGCAGGCCTTTTGACTGGGTCTCCATAACGATGGATTTCCCCCGCAATGGCGCCAAATACCTTGGCTACTTCTCGCGCCTCGCCCCTTATAGAAGAAGAGAGTACGGACGCATTGTAACCCAATTCTATCGCTTTTTTGTAAGAGGCATCCAACGCCATACGGTTGTTCCCGATCATAATATTGTAAACTCTATTAAAAAATTTATCGGTTGATTTTGGCGTCTCTTTGACGGTGCCGTTCAGACCATTTTGGATATGTTTTTTAATAGATACGGGAATTTTGTGAAACAAATCATATTTCATTAAGATTATTTTACAATCCTGGAAAGTGCTGGCATCCGGCGATGTAGCCCCGGACGCAATATCACTGAGTGTGTCGTTTACCACATCAGATAATATCAGAGATATGATTTCAGCCTTGCACATATTAACTAATCGACCGCCTTTCACCAGCGAAATGTGTTTACGTATTGCATTGACTTCGCCAATACGTGCCCCGCAGTTGAGAAGCAATAGGGTTATTTTCTGAATATCATCCAGAGATATACCGTCAACTGGCAGCTCAAGCAAGGCTGAACCACCGCCAGATATCAGGCAAAATACAAGGTCGTTTTCCTCAACATCTTTTATTAGCCGAACTATTTCCAGCGTACCTTTTATACCGGCCTCGTCAGGGATCGGATGTCCTGCCGCGTTAACTTTAATAAACTTACACGGTGCAGCATAACCATTTCGTACATTGACTATACCTGCATTTATCCTTTTCATGAGCAGTTCTTCAAGTGTTGCGGCCATAAAGCCACTTGCTTTGCCAAATCCAATAATATAAATATTTTTATATTTATCGAGATTATAAATCCTGTCTCCAATCTTCAATAAATTGTCTTCGAGCAGAAAAAGCTTTCGAATGAGAATGTCAGGATCCATAGCTTTTAAACCGGCATAGAATATTCTTAATGCATTTTCTTTCAAAGAATCTAATGTATTCACGTGTTTGCCCCTGGCAACAATCCAATATTAAAATATTGGTTTTCTATAACAGTCGTTATACATTGTCAAGCTTAATCTTATTTCTTACTTTCCTTATGAGTAAAATAGTTTTATAATATGTGTTTGTGTTTTTAGGCTTTCAACAAGACTCTATTTATCCATAGGAATGTAATAGGAGAATGTGCATGTCCAATGAGCGTGTTATAAATGGGAATAAGCTCGATACGAACGAACTGATGTCCCTTGTTAGTGCAGAGCAGTATGATAAGCTTGAAGAAGCGTGGCTGGGAATTGTCGAATCCAACAACAAGAATCTCCAGGCTCTTTTTGATGTGATTGACCTCCTTATAAAACGAGAGGAAAGAAAACGAGCGCATGAATTCCTGATGATGCTTGTACCTTATTACAAACAAAAAGGGCTTTATCAGGAGGTTTTAAAGGTGTTAAAAAGGGTATTGGAATGTAATCCAAAAGAAAAAGGATTGGCAAATGAGATCGCTGAGTGTTATTCAAGTATATATAAAGATAGACCGTATGCGAAGGATCTGGTAGAAAAGACTGGTATAGCTGCAGGACTTGATATTCAGGGCGCTATGAAAAAGCTAGAGAAATATTTTTATTTGGATCGCGGCGATTATGTCTATCACAAGAGTTGGGGAGTAGGGGAGGTTGTCTCTGTTGACGCAGACAGCGAAAAGGTAAATATAAATTTTGAAAAGAAGAGTAACCATAGTATTGCTATGGATATTGCCCCGGAAATATTACAGAAACTGGAAAAGGATGGTTTACTGGCAATGATCTATGCCCAAAAAGAAGTATTGAATAAAATGATTAAAGAAGATCCTGTGGGCTTGACTAAACTAACTTTAAAATATTTTAAAGGAAAGGCTTCGATATCTCAGGTAAAAAACCGTCTCATATCAGGTGTCATGCCAGCGGAGGAATGGAGCAAGTGGTGGACAAGCACAAAAAAATTGATCAAAAAAGACCCTTATATAAAACTCACCGATGGCACTCCTACTACCTCCTTTATTGAGTTCCGTCCTTCACCAATGACACACCACCAAGAGATACTCGAAAAATTAACCCATTTCCATGAAATCAGCAAAAAGATAGAAATTGCAAAAAAGTATATTTCCGAAACGAAAGGTACCGAACTATGCAAAGAAACCTTGAATGAAATTACCAATCTTTTCGTTAAAGAGGCTGATAAATTATATGGGACACAGCTTTCACTGGCTATCGAATGCCTTTTACTTCTTGAAGAGGTACAGGGTTATCTCAATGAAGAACCAGGAAAATACATAAACAATGTCGAGGCATTTGTCCGTGCAGAGGAGAATCTTTCAGAACTCGTTAATAATATGAGTATATTAGAATACAGAAAACAAGTTCTCGGTATAATTAAAAAGGTCAAGCCGGAAAAATGGCAAGATGAATTCATTTCCATATTTTTTGTCAATAGCGGAAACCTCTGGGAATTCATTGTCAAAGACCTTATTGCAGAAAACAAGCAGCACTCCATAGAAGAAATAGCCTTAAAGGTAGCCAACCATTTCAATGCATATCCGGAGCATTACATCTGGTTTTCTAAAAATGGAATGCAAGGGCGGTATGCCGAACTTTATCAAAATGTTGATGCCGCTACCATGTTTAACCGATTAATTGAATTATTAGACAACATTTATTTTAAGATTCAGAAAGGACGTGGTGGAGATTTAAAGACTATCTTCAATAAGATCGTAAATCTTCTGGAAGATAAAGGTACCGATTATGCCATAAATATTCTGAATGATGCAAATGCGGAGGGTATTTTTAATATTGTCTCCAGTAGTAAGGGTTTGGAAGATTGGTTCAAGGTTTCTATTGAAAATGCAATTCGTGACCGTTTCCCCGATCTATTTGAAGAACCAGGCATTCCAACGCTGGATGAAAATAAAATTTATGTTACGAAAGAAGGGTATGAAAAGAAAAAGAGTGAATTTGATCATCTCATGAATGAAGAATTTGCGGAGAATGCACGCGATCTTGGGGAAGCCATCAGTCGCGGTGACCTCAGAGAAAATGCAGAATATAAGGCAGCCAGGGAAAAACAGGCTATGCTTGTAGGAAAGGCAGAGCGCATGAAAGCAGAATTACAGAAGGTTGTTATTATTGAACCCCACTCCGTTAACTCTGACATTGTGTCTCCCGGTACCAAAGTTACCTTAAGGCATGAGGGAAAGACAGAATTAGAAACATATACAATATTAGGTCCATGGGATGTCGATATCGAAAAGAATATTATTTCTTATTTGTCGCCGGTCGGAAAAGGACTGCTGAACAGAACTGCCGGGGAGATAATAAAAGTCAAGCTTCCCGAAGGGGAATCCACGTATGAGATTATTAAAATTGAAAAGGCGTTATAAACAAATTAGACCATTTACTTTGAATAAACTGACAAAGGCATGTCGCTGTTAAGGATTTAAAAGGTAATATTTTAATTGACAGCATTTGGTATAAGGCTATAATTTGCAGCATATATAGGAAACCTGTACTTTGGAAGTGCGTTAAGAACAGTACTAAAAAATCGAGATAAAGGAATTATCTTGTATATGACCAAATGGATAATAGGTCGCCTAATTCTGTTCTCCCTCTTCTCCGGTATTTTACAAAAGTATTTTTGTTTAGACTCTTCCACAATTCTCGCCCAAGGCACAGAAACGACTCACCTTACTCAGACCTCTTCAAACAGTGATGGAAATAATTCATCTTTTGAAACCAGTGCAATAGTAGAGGGGGCTTCAACTGAAGCCCTCTGGTTTGGATTTCATGAAGAAGTAACTATTGCCACAAGACATGAAACCCCACTCAGCAAGGCACCGAGCGTCGTTACCGTAATTACAGCCGAGGAGATTAAGAATTTAGGATACCGCACCTTTGTGGAAATTCTGAGGACGGTACCCGGATTTGAAATTTTAAAGAGTGGTGACTTAGGGGAGGTATTTCCCGCCGTAAGGGGTTTGGTAGGTTCAGAGAAAGTAAGGGTGATGCTCAATGGGCATCTTGTAAATAGTCCTCGCACTGGTAGCGCCTTTCATCTGTTTGACGATTTTCCTGTAGAAAATATAAAGAGAATAGAAATCATCCGGGGCCCTGGTTCTGCCGTATATGGTGAAAATGCATTTTTAGCGGTTATCAACATTATTACCAAGGATGCAAAGGACATTGATGGTGTAAAAGTAAGCAGTGGTTATGGGAGTTTCGATACCGAAGAAGGAAACATAACCTTTGGGAAAACGTATGGGAAGGTTGATATTTCAGGAATGGTTCACTACAGGCACACCGACGGCTTTGATGGCATTGTCGAGAGTGATCTTGTAACACAGATTGATAATGCCCTTGATCCCCTGGGTTTTCCGCCCGCCTCACAAGCCCCGGGAAGGGTGGAGGATTGGAGACAAGAATACGACTTGAATTTACGCGTTTCTTACAAGGATTTCTACGTCGAGGGGTTGTACATTAATAAAAACCAAGGGCCTTTTATTGGCCCCCAATTTGCTCTCGCTGATGAATCGAATATTGAACAGAACTATGTGTTTGGTGAAGTTGGATATAAAAAGACCTTTGATGAGAAATTTACGATAAGGCCGAGGCTCTATTATGATCAGTTTGACAGGAACTCTTACATTGAAGCATTGCCAGAGGACACACATGTACCTTTAGACACAGATGGAGATGGTAACATTGACACAATTAATACGTATCCCGACGGACTTATTGGTAACGCTTATATAAGAGAAAAGGTTGTCGGCACGGAGATTCCTTTTGATTATGAATTATTTGATGGAAATTTGATTACCCTGGGATTCGAATATCGTTTGACCAATCAAACCAATCCACACTTTTTCACTACCTATGATCCACGAACGCTAGTGTGGTGCGTCTAACACTTCTTTACATTTGGCGATCTTTGAGAGTATCCGTTCAACCGATGCGCTCCACACAAAGACGCGCGGATTTTGATTGTGATTTTCAATATATTGCGTGATAGCCGTAATTAACTCTGGCAC
>JACRII010000172.1 GCA_016235875.1 Planctomycetota bacterium | reverse complement strand
CCCATCATAAAATCTATTCTAAGCTTACCCCTTGGAATGGAACCTGTAGCACTAACACCTCTTGGATATCCTTTGGATATTCCGGAATCCACCTATCGTAAACCCCTGGAAGAAATGGTTAAAATCATTTAACGGGATACAGGCATCCTTAACCGTTCCCGTAATTCCTCGGCATTTTTAATAACCTTTTTTTGAATTTCTTCTTTTGGTAACTGTTTTAAAGGTTCTAACTGGTAAGTAAGATAATGTTCATCCTTCAGTTTAGCAGGTATCACAAGTTCAGAAAAAAAGTCAAAGGGAAAAATTTGATATAGGGGCGGTTTAATCTTCTCATAAACAATCTTTCTTTCATAGAGGAGTCTGCCTTCTGCATCTATTTTCTCGAGTGTAATCTTTCGTGTCCCGTAGTAAGTAAAAGTAGTTGTCACGGGTGTCTCACCAATCGGTTCATCATCCAGATAAACCATCGCACCGGCAGGGCTGGAATCAATTGTAAGCGATCGCAGCACACATCCGCAGAGTGTGGCGCAACTGAATAAACACAATACAACAAACAAAAATACCTGTTTTGAAATTTGCCAGTACACTTTTAACCTTTATCTAAAAGACACCGTTGAAAGATCAATAATTTCTGGGCGTAATGTTTCAAGGTCAAGCATCATTACAGTACTTTTACCATTTAACCATCCACAGCACTCACCGGGATTGATATACAGGGGACTACCTTGTTTAATCTCAGGAACATGGGTATGCGCACTAATAATGACGTCCGTGTTCATCTTCGACCTTTTTGAAAGACTCTCAATCATGTGAGTTACAATAATGTGTTTACCACCAAAAATGACATCGTAAGGTGGTTCATGGATGTCCTTACATACACCAAGCAAACCCTTCCGTTCACCATCGTTGTTCCCAAATATCCCTAAAAACCTTGCCTTTAGCTTCATTAATTCTTTTAGTGAAAAAGGGGCAACATAGTCACCGGCATGGATGACATACTTAAGAGCCTGGGTATTAAAAAAATGAACTGCCTTTTGAATCGCAGTAATATTATCGTGTGTGTCCGCAATAATTCCAATCTTCATCGAAGTGGCATAAATTGATTACGTAATAATTACAAAGGCATTATACCTATACATTTTGTTTTGTGTCAATATAAGAATATGCGCGCTCTACGAATGAGTTCTAATTTATTTGTTTTGGGTAGGACCATGTATCATATTAGTACATGGCGGAGAGGCCGGGATTCGAACCCGGGGTAGAGATTTTGTCTCTACAACGGTTTAGCAAACCGTCGCTTTCAGCCGCTCAGCCACCTCTCCGTTTATTCAGGCCGTTATTGAGATATGTTTTTTTAAACAAAAGAACCACGGACACCATTATTACATATGTATATGAAATCCGTGGTTTTATTAATTCATCCTGGCTGCGCCATACACATCCGAGTATATAGCAGAGTCATAAACCATAGATACTTGGCGGAGGGAGTAGGATTCGAACCCACGGGAGACTTTCGCCTCCAGCAGTTTTCAAGACTGCCGCCATAGTCCACTCGGCCATCCCTCCTCGTATTAAAGATTATTTTCTGCGTTGCAAACCTCTTCTAAAACCTTCTTGGCCACAAAGATTGGGGTATTCCTTTGCATCGCTAATGCAATTGCGTCACTGGGTCTGGAATCGATCTCCACCGTTGAACCGTTCTGCATCAATATAATCTTTGCATAAAACGTATTATTCCTGAGGTCGTTAATAACTATTCTTACAACTCCTGCATTCAAACCTTCGATGACATTACAAATAAGGTCGTGCGTTAAAGGGCGAGGAGTGGTAACCCCTTTAACTGCCCGATCAATTGCCCATGCCTCATGGAGACCAATTACTATAGGAAAACTCCGCTGTCCGTCTTTTTCCTTCAAGACAATAATCTGATGATCACTTGTTTCAGTGATCATGATCTTTGAGAGTTCCATATGAATCATACAACACCCTGCTTCTTGTAAGCGACGATGTAAGATAAAATACCCGTCGTTCGATATTTCGTAAGCGGAGAATCAGATAAAATTTTAGCACATCGACCCCTTTTGTCAAATGTTTTTTAGTTTAAAGGCTAATATTTCAACACGGAGTTTCACTGAATCATGATGAATTATTTACCTATTACTTCTGTAAGCAACCTTTGCATTGACCGGTGTTTCTCTGATTCCTGAAACTTCATTGACACTCTAAAGTTCGACTGCTATACTAACGCTATTTCTGGGCAAATTAATGGAATACGCTTTAGATAATGGTAAACAATTTACGTAAATGAAATCGTATTACCATCGTTCAAAGAGCCTAGCCAACAGTTTTTTATTTATCCTTCCCCTGTTGGTCCTATATGAAGTTGGAATTGCGGTGCAAGGCCCAGGAATCAAAAATACTGCTGATGTAGTTATTAAAGTTCCTTTTGCTTTATTCGGCAGAAATGGTTCTTTAATTTTCAATTTATTTGTTATTGTTTTCCTTTTGGTGTCGACATTTTATGTAGAAAAAAAATACCAATTTAGCTCCTTGACATTTATTCTGATGTTCGTGGAAGGCGCGGTTTGTGCGCTTTTCATAGGTTATGGACTTGGCTATGTCGTTTACAAGGTATTGTTTCCTCTCGCCCTTGCCAAACCTTTTTTCACGAATATATGGACGGGAATTATTTTTTCAGTTGGAGCAGGAGTATATGAGGAAATTGTATTTCGGCTTCTTTTAATAACAGCGCTATATTTCATATTTGCAAATTTATTCAAAATAAGGAAGCCAATTAGTGCAATTGTAAGCGTCTTGATAGGCGCCTTAATATTCGCCACGGTGCATTATACAGGAACTTTAAAAGATAGTTTTACTTATGCGAGTTTTACATTCAGATTGTTATCCGGGCTGGTTCTATCCGTTATCTTCATGTTTCGGGGATTAGGCGTCGTTGTTTATACACACGCCATATATGATGTGCTCACTGTGTTAAAACCTTTTCACGTGTAAGGAGTTTCGATGGAAAATATTATCGTTGGCATTACGGGCGCCAGTGGAGTTGTCTATGCCCAACGTCTCTTACAAGTCCTTTGTAGAAAAGAATACAATATCCACTTATCCATATCGGATGCTGCTTTCCTGGTTATTAAGCATGAATTAGGGATCGATTTAAACCGCAGCCAACTAAATATTGGAGAATTTCTGGGTTACTCGACGGACAATATCATCTCTTATAACAACTCAGACATTGGCGCTACTATTGCCAGCAGCCGATATCCCATCAAGGCAATGGTTATCGTTCCGTGCAGTATGAACACCCTGTGTTCCATTGCTCATGGGATTTCAAACAATCTCATTCAGCGCGCAGCGAGTATAACCCTCAAAGAAGGCCGGAAACTCGTGGTGGTACCCCGTGAAACTCCACTCTCCGCAATCCATCTTGAGGCCATGCAGAAATTGTCCTCTGTAGGAACTTGCATCTTGCCAGCAATGCCAGGATTCTACCACAATCCAAAGACCATTGCAGATCAGGTGGATTTTATCGTGGCCAAGATATTGGACGTGTTGAATATAACACACACCCTTGTTCCTGAATGGCACAGTGGGGAAATACTTACCATTGAAGATTTATAGACCCCTATGGATATTGATAAATTCCAGAAACTCATCGAAGAGACCTATTTAAAAAAAGACGCAAACCGTGGTCTGTCCAAAACCTTCATGTGGTTTACCGAAGAGGTCGGGGAACTTTCCCGCGCATTACGGGAAAACAATAAAGAAGAAATGAAAAAGGAATTTGCCGATGTACTTGCATGGCTCTTTTCTTTGGCAAGTTTGTCGGGTATTAATATGGAAGAAACGATTAGCAAATATACAGCAGGATGTCCCGTTTGTCACGGTATTCCTTGCATTTGTATAGAAAAATAAAGGAAGAATAGAATTATGTCAGATGCACAACCCAATATTACCCCACCAGGTGTCGGATGGCAACCTGTTTATCTCAAAAAGACCAGGGGAGCCGGTTTCTGGGTCTCGGTAGGTTTCGCCATATTCTTTTTCTTATGCACGCTATTGTTATTAACACTCTTTATTGGCTCTCTTGTACTGAGTAAGGTATTCGTCACCAGCGACACCGGCAAGAAACAAGTCGCAGAAACCATTATAGAAGGAAGCGGCGAAGATAAAGTGGCCATAATCTCTATCAAGGGCATATTGAGCAGTGAATCGGCAGAAGGCTTATTTATTGAAAAACCCAGCATTGTTGAGGTCGTGAAGCAACAACTCGAACAAGCCTCTACTGACACCCATGTTAAGGCCGTTCTGCTTGAGGTAGACAGTCCAGGCGGTGGGATCACGGCAAGCGACATTATTTACAACAACATCATGAAATTTAAAGCCGATACAAAGAAAAAGGTAGTTGTTTACATGCAGGACATAGCCGCTTCCGGCGGATATTACGTATCCTCTGCGGCTGATGCCATTATTGCGCATCCTACTACAATTACGGGAAGCATAGGGGTAATCATGCCTTTAATAAATGTTGCAGAGCTTATTAATCGATACGGCATAAAGGATAGCTCTATTGCATCTGGTGATATGAAAGAAATCGGCTCACCACTCAAACATATGACTCCTGAAGAAAATGCTATCCTAAAAAATATCATTGATGAAATGTACATGCAATTCGTAAATGTAGTATCCACAGGGAGGAAGCTGGATATTGAAACAGTCAAAAAAATCGCAGATGGAAGGATATATACAGGCAAACAAGCGCTTGAAAAGGGACTGGTTGATCAATTAGGCTACCTGGAGGATGCCATCAGTTCGGTAAAAAAAATGGCAGGACTTACGGAAGCAACTATCATAAGATACGAAAAACATTACGGTCTGGCAGACATATTTGGCTTGATGTCCAGAAAGCTTTTCCAAAGCAATACCATCAAGCTTGACATCTCTCAATTCCAGGAACAGGGTAGTACCAAACCCATGTATCTTTGGAATGGCTATTCTAGAAGGGATTAGTTTGCAAAATACAATACTCTATTATGCTAAATGATTAACAAAAATAAAATAATTCAAAAAAATTTAGATTTATTGAATGAGTTTATGAAATATGCGTTTGAACACCCAGAAGTATTAAATAAAATTCCGCCTGAGGCCGAACTCGTTCTATTACCGACAAACAACATTAAGCTTCGTGCTGAGAATAAGAAAATGGTTGACTCTCTTAGAAAAAAGGGCAAAAAGGTTGTTGTGGTTGAGATAGCGAAGCCAAAGGCAATCGTACCTAAAATAGAATTGCTAATAGCATGATTTTGGGAAGGTGAAATATGAAGCGATTAATGTATCTTTTACCATTACTACTTGCGTTATTCCTAACTTCATTTTCTTATGCTGATGATATAGAAGTTATCAAGAAGGGCAATTATTCCCTCAGTTTGGAAAGTAACTCTGTAAAGGCAAATAGCAGTATTATGGAAATATTTGATATAGACACTATTGGCAACAAAATACCAGATCAGATTATTGCAACCGTAGAATCTGGAGACTGGGTGTCGTCTCTGCCAAATACTGTTACCGTTGCCGATGCTGATAACAATGTCGATAAAATCATTGAAAACTGGGATATTAACTTTGCAAAAGCCAAAAATGGAGGCAGGGTAATTTTTACCAGAGTTATAACAAATAATGACGATGTTGATAGAGAATCATATGCTTGGGATTTAAAAATTAAATACAGATTTATTAAATATCGATAATATAAAGAATGGTTCGTGTTCGTTTTGCACCTTCACCTACAGGTCTCTTACACATTGGCAATGCACGCGTAGCTGTTTTCAATTGGTTGTTTGCAAAACGGCTTCAGGGTACCTTTATCTTAAGAATCGAAGATACCGATGTTGCGCGCTCTGAGAAAAAGTACATGACCCAACTCATCGAAGACCTCCACTGGTTAGGAATAACCTGGCAGGAAGGACCCGATGTGGGCGGCCAGTACGGTCCGTATTTACAGTCGGAACGTCTGCATATCTACAATGACCTCTGCCAAAAATTCTTAAAAGAAGGTATGGCATATAAATGTTATTGCACCCCCGAAGAACTGGAAGAACGCAGGCGGATTGCAAGACATACAGGGAAGCCGCCCCGATACGATAACCGCTGCCGAAACTTCACGGATACGCAAAAAGAGGCATTTGAAACTTCAGGACTCAATTACACCATTCGCTTTAAAGTACCGGACGAATTGGTTGTATTCGACGACCTGATTCGTGGCACCTGTCAATTTGATACGAGTCTGACGGGAGATTTTGTAATCATGAGGTCGGACGGCACACCATCTTTCCACTTCGCCGTTACCATTGATGACACCCTGATGAATATTACACACGTTATTCGTGGAGAAGACCATTTATCAAACACTCCGTGTCATATATTACTTTTTCACGCATTAAAACAAAAGCCTCCACAATTCGCCCACCTATCACTTACTATGGGCGCTGACCGCGCTTTATTAAGCAAACGACACGGCGCCTTTTCTATTTCTGAGTACCGCAAATTGGGCTATTTACCGGAGGGTTTACTGAATTATATGATGATGCTGGGGTGGTCGCCAAAGGACAAAAAAGAGAAATTTAAAGTCGGCGACATTATTGATACATTTGAGATAAACTCTATGAGCAAGGCATCCTCCGTGTTTGATCAGCAGAAATTGGACTGGCTGAGTGGACAATACATCCGTGAGGCTGATCTGGAGAGACTCTTAACCTTGGCAATACCTTACTTACAGGAGGCAGGATTCGTTTCTACGGAAGAAAGCAAAATCGACCTAAGTAAATTAAAATTAATTATAGATGCCGTGAGAGGCAACATATCCTGCATGTCTCAGATCGTTCATGAATCAGAAATCTTTTTCAAGGATGTTGTAATCAGCGAAAATCATGTTGAGTTTCTTTCGTCAGAGACTTCACAGTCCATACTTTCAGCTTTTTATATGGAACTCCAGAAGCTGAACAACTTATCTCCTGAGATATTTAAAGATATCTTAAAGACTGTGCAAAAAGAAACAAAGGTAAACGGGAAAGGGCTGTATATGCCCATACGTATTGCCTTGACTGGCAGAGAACACGGACCAGAACTTTACAGTGTTGCCAATATCCTGGGCATTAATGCGTGCAAGACGAAGATAGAACGGTTTCTTTAATTATTTGAATTTTAAGGAAGAGAAATATGGCATTAAAATTTTATAATTCCTTAACTAAAAAAAAGGAAGTATTTACACCTTTAAACGAAGGCCGCGTCAACATGTATGTGTGCGGTCCTACGGTCTATGACCATCCTCACATTGGGCATGCCAAGAGTTATGTGAGTTTTGATGTAATCGTCCGTTATCTCAGATACCTGGATTACAAAGTGCGCTATGTTCAGAATATCACGGACGTAGGCCATCTGACGGACAACGCAGATGCGGGAGAAGACAAAATACTCAAACGTGCGCAGAGAGAACGTGTAGAGCCCGCAGAACTTGTCGAGATATACACGAAGAGTTATTTTGAAGACATGGATGCCCTCAATAACCTGAGACCCGACATCTCGCCACGGGCTACGGCACACATCCCTGAACAAATCGAGATTGTGGAAAAGCTGATCGAAAAAGGGTTTGCCTATGCGTCAAATGGGTCTGTTTACTTTGACGTCCAGAAGTTTACTGAATATGGAAAACTCTCCGGCAGAAAACAAGAGGAACTTGAGGCAGGCGCACGCATAGAAATCAACCCGGAAAAGCGGAATCCTTCTGATTTTGCACTCTGGAAGAAGGCTGAGCCAGGCCATATCATGCGGTGGAAAAGCCCTTGGGGAGAAGGATTCCCAGGATGGCACCTCGAATGCTCTGCTATGTCTATGAAATACCTGGGACAAACACTGGATATTCATGGCGGCGGACTCGAAAATATCTTCCCGCATCACGAGTGTGAGATTGCTCAGAGCGAAGCGGCAAATAAATCACCATTTGTCAGATACTGGATTCACAACAACATGGTCACCGTAAATGGACAAAAGATGGGAAAGTCGCTGGGTAATTTTGTTACCCTCAAAGATGCCTTTACGAAGTATAATCCCCTGACTATACGATTCTTTATCCTCACAACCCACTATCGCAGTCCGCTTGACTTTAGCAATGAAGCGCTGGATGCGGCAGACAAGGGTCTTGAACGCCTTTATAACACCATCGTAAATTTGCGGGAACAAATAGATAGCGCAAAGGACGGTTCAACCCCTAGCGGAATATACGAAAAGTTAGAACACTATAAAAAAACATTCCTTGAAGCTATGGACGAAGACATTAACACCCCCGGCGCTATCGCCGCCCTTTTTGATTTATCAAAGGATGTCAATACCTTGCTGAATTCAGGCCAGGAAATCAGCAAAATGTGCCTTGAAGACATAGATAGACTCTGCCAGGAGCTTGCAGGCAATATCCTGGGGATTATTCCGAAAACCTTTGAATCCAAAAAAAAAGGGGAAGCGGACGTGCTGGATAATGTCATGCGAGTGATCATCGATACCCGCAATGAACTGCGTAAGGCAAAACAATGGCAGTTATCAGATTTCATTCGTAACAAACTTACTGAAATCGGTATTGCCCTTGATGATAAACCAGACAGCACAGCATGGAAAAGGATAAAGAAATGATTACACTAGAACAGGTAAAGAATCATCCAGACGTCAAAGTATACGTAAAAAAGGCAAATGAATTTCTGGGGGTGATTGGCTACACGGAACACGGCGAACGTCATGGAAATTACGTGGCGAAAAACGCCAGAAAAATTCTCCAGGAACTCGGATACGACGCAAACACCTGTGAACTGGCAGCCATTGCCGGGTATATCCATGATATCGGAAATGTGGTAAGCCGGCATATCCATCCGGAAGCCAGCGCATACCTGGCAAGTCAGTTCTTAAAAGAGTTAGGCATGCCCGTGGAAGATCGGGTTATGATCATGAGCGCAGTCGGAAACCACGATGAAGGCTCTTGTGACGCTGTAAGCCCGGTATCGGCTGCACTCATCATTGCCGATAAATCAGATGTCCATCGGTCAAGGGTGCGTAGTGTAAAAGAAATTAAATTTGATATCCACGACAGGGTCAATTATGCGGTAACAAAATCCGAACTCCACATGGATGCACAAAAGAAAATAATCACCCTGAAACTAGATATCGACAAGGAGATTTCTGATATGGTAGAGTACTTTGAAATCTTTACCGCCCGCATGGTCGCCTGCCGCCGTGCAGCAAGACTCCTTGGATGCACATTTGATGTGGAGGTTAGTGGTTCTCCTTAGCCTTATTTCTTCTTCCCTTCAATTACACGGATATATCTTGTTTTGAAAGATTGCTCACGGACTCTGAAAGATTGATTAACTGATCGAGTGTTAATATTTCACCCCTTACCCGTTCATCCAGTTGCATGCCCTCGATAACCCTTTTCATGCGTTCTCTTGACATATTAGGCAATTTCAGCCGTTCCAGGCTGTTGAGCAAGGTCTTACGCCGTGATGTAAATATGGCGTGAATGATTTTTTTTAAAAAAGGATAATCCGTTATCATGCCTGTATATTTCTCTTTGTTTACAGATATCTTCACAAGGGCCGAATATACCTCTGGCCTCGGCCAGAATACCTGAGGAGACAAGGTTTTTACCACCTCTACTTCTGAAAACAGTTGCGTAATAATTGATAAAATGCCGTATTCCCTTGTCCCTGGCATTGCGGCCATGCGTTCCGTAATTTCTTTCTGAAGCATCAGCACCATTAATTTAATAGGTAAGTTACCTTCCAAAAGATTAATGATTACTGGCGTGCTGATATTGTACGGCAAGTTGGAGACTACTTTTATATGAGATTGATCATGTTCCTTGAGCCAGTTGAGCATTTTCGAGGGAATATCGGGATTCAGTTCGTGCTTTGTCTTTAAAATGTCTGCATTAATGAGCGTAACATTTTTATATAATTTAAGTATATCAGACGACATTTCAAACAACTTCCTATCCACCTCGACCGTAAACACATGTCTACTTCTCTCCGCCAGTAACCTCGTCAGCCCACCAGTCCCCGTACCAATCTCCAGGACAACGTCATCATCCGTTAGTTCCGCAATATCGGGAATGCTTAATAAGGTATTTTGATCGATGAGGAAATTTTGGCCAAACCGTTTATTCGGTGAAATTCCTCTCTGGCTGAAAATCTGTTTCAGTACGGCTGGTGTGTGTGGAATAAATTTTATTTCTTTTTGTGACATGGGTTTAAACGAATATTTTAAGTGTATTAATTCACCGCAGAGACGCCGAGTAGGCAAGGGGGAGTTTCACCCCCAAGCCTCTCACAGAACCGTACGTGACAGTCTCCCGTCATACGGCTCGTGTTATTCTTGATACGCTTCAACAGTATCCCATTTTCCAGTGATAAAACAACTCTGG
>JACRII010000023.1 GCA_016235875.1 Planctomycetota bacterium | reverse complement strand
GACCAGACGGTATCCGTAATCGACGTAAAGAGCAATAAGGTCATAACCACGTTTCCAGGCGGCGAGGGGATGACGGGGATAAATTTTGTAAATGGAGGGAAAAAGGCGTACATCATCAGTCAGTCTGAAAGCGCCTTGTATGTGATTGATCTGGAGAAATATAAGGAATTAAAACGAATTAAGTTTGGCGAAGGATTAATGCTGGAAACTGCAACGACGACACCCGATGGGAAAACCGTGTATCTTGCGTGCTCTACGAACAACTCCGTTTATGCAATCGATGGCGCAACAGACAGCTATACCCGAATCCCGGATGTGGGTCTTTCACCCTGGGCAGTTGAGATCATCGGCGGAAACAGCTATTGCCACTAACGACTAATTTTTAGTGTATTTCGCGGGTTTAGGTAATTTTGAATTTCCTTGTATAAATATGTAGGGGCAGGTTTGAAACCTGCCCCTACGGATTTTTCACTATTTTTGTTCTTTATCTCTCTTACATTCGTCCGGATTCTTTTTGAATTTTTCAGCGCAAACCTCGCAGCAGAGATAAACCGTTTTTCCCTCGTGTTCAACCTTTACCGACTTATCTTTGTCGCTAATAGCCTTTCCACAAGCCACGCATTTCGTTTCGGCCTTTTCAGCAGCCGAAACTTGCTTTGTACCACAACATTCACCGGCAATGACAATATTACCTGTATAAAAAGCTGTTGAAAGTAAAGCCACTGCAACAACACCTGCAAAATACCCAATCCGTTTCATACATCATCTCCTTTCAGATAAATATTTGGTTATATGATAAATTACACATAATGCAATGTTAACAAATATTCCTTAAGAGGCAATTACAAAACTTGAGTAACCACGGACACGGAAATAAGGAAGCACGGAATGGAATTTCGCAGCTCCTTCTCTTTTTCCGTGTCTCTGTCCTTCCGTGTTTCAGTAGTTTTCTTGCATTGGAAAATTGAAAGGTGATCTTTTTTGCTAAAAATATTAAAATAATTTTGGGGAGGCCTTAGATGATTTGGGCGCTATTTTGTAAGGTAAATAACGTAATTTCCGGCCGTGCAAAAAATCTAATCGGGAAATTGGAAACTCCTATTCCCTTATTTACATACATAGTGGTTTTTTCCTCATGGAACAAACCTGAAGCATAACGGGCGCCGAATTTGGAGTATACAACGGGGGGTCCATAGAGAGGCAAGCATACCTGCCCGCCGTGGGTATGGCCTGCCATCACAAAATCAACATTGGTATGTTTGATCTTTTCGATGGCATCCGGGTTGTGGCATAATAAAACTTTGGGTTTATCATCTGTGCCTTTCAGGGTTGTTTCTAAATCCAATTTGCCCGCCCATAAATCGTCTACCCCTGCAATGAAGAGATAATCCTTCTTCCGGTAAAGGGGGATATGTTCATTAATCAATACACGGATGCCTTTTTTCGATAGTATATCGACAGTACCATCTTTACAATCGTGGTTACCCAATACGGCGAAGACGCCTTCCTTTGCTTTTAGTTCCGCCAATTCCTCTGCAACGGAAGAGATGAATTCCTTAGAGCCATAAACAAAATCCCCTGTCAATGCAATCATGTCAGGAGATAATGTATTTACCTTCCGAACACACTTTTTGATAAATTCTCTAGGAACGTATTTGCAGTGGTGAATGTCTGAAAGCTGTGCTATCGTCATTCCCTCAAATTGCTTTGGGAGGGCATGGATGTTTATAAAAACTTTTCTTATTTCAAGCCATCGTGGTTCTAAGAGACAGCTGTAACCTCCGACAGACATAACACCGAGCACGTATCCACACGCACCCTGTATAAACATACGCCTAGAAATCATATTTCGTCACCTTGTCAAATCTCTTGTATGTACCTTGTATTAATAGCCATTATCGCTTGAGACCGCATGGTGATATGCAATCCACACAAATGCCTTCTTCCCATTCTTCTTGAACAAATTCCATCCAATTCTCCGGGGCATTACGGCATGATAAACATATCCCAAGATCACAGAGTCCCTCGGTTGCATTGTCTGCATCTTTTATTGCTGCGCCGCAGCATGCGCATTGCCACGTAATCATGTCACTGCTTATATGACCGCCAACATCACACATGAAACACTCCTTTGTAATGAATCGTTAGGTCTTCTTTCTGCTGTTATCCACAAAATATTGTAACACATCCGTCTCGGTAATCAAGCCAACTAACGTATTCTTCTCTTTTACTACAGGCAGTCCACCCACCTTTTTATCAATCATGATCTGTGCGGCTTCCTCAATTGTTGCATCCGGTGCAACGGTAATGACGTTTTTCGTCATCACCTCTGAGACCTTAATAGAATCCAGAAATTCCTTATTTTCCTTCCAGTTTGTAAGTATCGAAGTCAGTGATGCGCGATAGAGGTCTCTCTGTGTTAGTATGCCTACAACAGTTTCCCCTTTCATAACGGGCAAATGCCGTATCCTCCCCAAATACATAATATCATTCGCAAACCCGAGTTTCGAATCAGCATTCAGGGTTACCAGCTGTGTCTTCATTACATCTTTTACCAGCATCTTTCTCCTCCATTTCTATGGCATTATTAAGCTTCGCTTCCCATCCGGTCCCATAATGATTTTGAAGATTTTTTTGTATCTTTTCCTGCCACCTATGGTATGCCTGCTCTATCGTGCCGACAGGCTGATGTTTTTCTGATAGATACAGAATATTCTGCGTTCGTTTGGGTAACGGAATCAGAATATAGTTCAATTCCTCTGCCCCTGCAGATATTGCAGCAAGGTGAACGTCCTTTGCTTTTAATAGTAACTCCCTTGCAGTGAGTGCATCTTCATTAACAAAAATATTCCGTATCGCATCGCTATCATCCTGAATTGCGTAAAAGGCGTCCCACTTCCTTTTGTATACGAGGTTTTTATATGCACCGGAAGCGGTATATTCATTGAATATACATGGACCGCTAATTCGCTGATATAACGATTCACCTGCGCTGTCCGGATAATCTCTGCACTGTCGGGGGCGGTGCTTATAAATACTGCAGCGCAAGTCCATTTTCAGAATGGAATCTCCGGAATTTCTGGAGATTATAAAATCCAGAAACTTGCATGAGTCGTATAACTCGTTTTTGTGCCTTTCGCTGGTCACCAGTAATTTGACGTAAGGTGAGCCGCTTCCATTTCTCCACATGGACTTAAAAAACCCGATATGCCCATTGTTTGACGGAATGACACAGGTAAAACAACACATTCCATCCGAACACTCAGTCTCCGCCAGTGTCATATCACAAAGGTTTTTATTCATGGTGCAATGAATACTCATGACGATCTACACTGTTATGCGAGTTACCTTTTCATCAATTAAATGACAGACAATCTTGTATCCTTCACTTGACTCGTCGTAGTTGGGTATCCTCTTGACAATTGCCCTGGCTTTCTCATGAAGATCTATAGGGTTGATGATACCATTAACATTTGTAATCAAAATTCTGCCCAGTTGTTTTGAATAGGCGCCCGCAAAGTCATAAACACCGCCTATAATTGTTAATTTATTTTCTTTTACCCTGTTACCATAATATTTTAGTGCCTTTTCTATCTGATAATCAACGTTTATTTGGCTCAGATAAGCGAGTTCCTTCATTTCGTTTTGAATCTTTCTTAAGTCAGGAATTCCTCTTTCGATGGGGATAGTTAAAGGGAGCATTTCGGATTTTATTTCACGGCTGATCGATGAATAATCCGTCTTCATGAGGTTATCAAAAGACTTTGCTAAATTGATAATTTCTTGAGACTGCGTTATACAGGCGTGGGTGGCAAACTTTACAGCACCACAATCCGTGTGTCCCAGCACAAGCATGACAGGAGTATTCAGGACAAAGAGCGAATATTCGATAGAACCTCTATTGACAGCAAACTGATTACCGGCATTTCTAATAATAAATACCTTGTTAAAGATGTCTTTCCCTAAAATCTCCCCCTGCACCCGGGAATCGGCACACGTAAGCAGGGTAATGTACGGATTCTGCTGTGTGGCATATGCCAAAAACTTCGTCTCTTCGGAACTTCTAACGAACGCCTCGTTATGTACCAGCAAATGCCGGAAAATATTCCCGAGTTCCATATCCCCCCCCTCAACAAAATTAAACTATTAATATATATTTTCCGCTTAATTTCATTTATGTTGTCTCGAAATATTTTTTATGTTCCCATTCGGTTACCTGTATTCTGTACTCATCCCATTCGGCCGTCTTTGAATGGATATATACCTGGTAAGTGTGCGTGCCTAATGTCGTCTCCATCAGTTTGTCTTTCTTTAATTCCTCAAGCGCCTCACTCAAGGAACCTGGGAGGGTAGCGATATTCCGGTATGCCAGTTCATCCTTATTAAACTCATAGACATTTTCTTCAACAGAATTAGGAGGCATAAGGCCTCTTCGAATACCATCAAGCCCTGCTTCCAGCATGACTGCGAGGGCGAGGTATGGATTATTACTGGGGTCCGGACATCTTAATTCTGCCCTCGTTGCCTGTTCCCTTCCCGGAGAATATCTTGGAATTCGTATCAGGGCGGAACGATTTTTTTGCCCCCAGCAGACATATACCGGCGCCTCATATCCGGGTACCAGTCTCTTATAAGAATTTACCGTTGGAGATAGAATGGCGCTCATAGCCCGTACGTGTTGCAGTTGGCCTGCAATGAATTGTCGCGCTATCTTACTGAGCTTATATTCATCCTTTTCATCGAAGAAGATATTCTTTCGCGTGGTAATATCAAAAAAACTTTGATGGCAATGCATTCCACTGCCGCACACGCCAAAGATGGGTTTAGGCATAAAGGTACCATATAAATCGTGTTTATGTGCGATGGATTTAACCACCTGCTTGAAAGTCAGGGCGTTTTCTGCTGTCTTCAACGCCTCTGCGTATTTAAAATCAATCTCATGCTGTCCCGGAGCTACCTCATGATGGCTCATTTCTACGTTTAGACCCATTTTCTCCAGCGTAAAAATAATATCCCTTCTTACATTTCCCGCAAGGTCCCTTGGTGAAAAGTCGAAATAACTTCCTACATCATGTGGTGTAGGTTCCACCTGCCCGTCGCTCTTGGGTTTGAATAAGAAAAATTCTAATTCCGGTCCCACGTTATACTCATAGTTCAGGGCACGGGCATTTTTAATTGCCCTTTTCAAGATATATCGGGGGTCGCCTTCAAAGGGGGAACCATCGGGCATATAGACATCACAAAAGAGCCTTGCAGTCGGCTCTTCCGTTTCCCAGGGAAGCAAGGCATAAGTACTTGTATCTGGCTTCAAATACATGTCACTTTCGCAAATTCTTAAAAAACCCTCGATTGATGAGCCGTCAAACCATATCCCTTTCTCTATGGATTCCGGGAACCTTTCTACGGGTATCGTAACAGACTTGATATTTCCATTAATGTCTGTAAATTGCAATTGGACAAGTTTTACATCATCTTCTTTTGCCCGATTGATAATTGCCAAATCTGTATGCTCATTGGTCATGTAAGTTTTACCTTTCTAACGCTATAGGTTATGTTTTACTGCACGGTAACTGAAACCCAATACAACAATAATGTATCTCTGAAAAGTTTGTTAATTTTAATCATATTACTCAAAAAAAACAAGTAATTTATAACCAATCGGTACGTGGTTGGTACTTGACACTATAAACATGTCGTGCTAAACTTCAATTCGAGTTCTAAAATTTTATGAAAAATATTTCTAATGAGACCATTATGGGAAAGATAGTTGCCGTCTGTATTAGTGAAAAAAAAGGGATCCAAAAACGAGATGTCGGGACATGCAAGTTAATCGAACATTTCGGTCTGGAAGGAGACGCCCATGCCGGGAAATGGCATCGTCAGGTTAGTTTGCTGGCGAGAGAAAGCGCAGATATTATGCGAGAAAAGGGATTAAACATCAAAGACGGCGATTTTGGGGAAAACATTGTAACGGAAGGCATCGAACTGAAATCCCTTCCCATCGGAACCGTTTTAAAAATTGGTGACGGCATAATCATTCGGGTAACTCAAATCGGTAAGCTGTGTCACGACCGGTGCGCTATTTATTATAAGGCCGGAGATTGTATTATGCCCCGCGAGGGCATCTTTGCTGAAATTCTTACCGGCGGCATCATTAAAGCAGGAGATGAAATTACGATAGTTGGAAAGGAATCTGGGGTAAAAACATGATTCGGGCTGCTATTTTAACATTGAGTGATAAGGGTTCAAGGGGTGAACGGGAGGACAAGAGCGGCGAGGTTATCCGCAATATACTTGCAGGAATTGATGCGGTTATTACAGACTACGAAGTCATTCCTGATGAAAAAGACCTTATCACAAAAAAACTCTTCGAATTCGCAGAAAAGGCCGATCTCATTGTCACCACGGGTGGTACGGGTGTAAGTCCCAGAGACGTTACGCCGGAAGCAACGCGGGCGGTTATAGAAAAGGAATTGCCGGGGTTTGCTGAAGCTATGCGCATGGAAGGACTCAAACATACCCCCAGGGCTATGGGGTCGAGGGCTGTAGCCGGAATCTATAAACAAACACTCATTATTAACCTTCCTGGAAGTCCAAAGGGCGTTGCCGAAAACCTGGCCGTTGTTCTCCCCGTCATTCCACACACCATTGGTCTTATTAAAGGCAAAGTCAGCGACTGTGCAAAAGACCGTGAAAAACACGAATAACCCAAAATATGCCATTCGCCTATAACCCATCTATTAAATGTCTTGCGTCGCTTCTTGTGTATCCACACTACATGACACTTGCACTCCCACACCGTATGTGATAAACTCTTTTTTCATATTTCGTCTTCTTCCTTCATATTGCATTTTCGAGCATTCCTTCTTGCAATATTTTGAAGGAGACTTCCTTTATAAATACTATAAAGCATAGTTCTTGCTATTCACATCTGCCCCGTGGATGATTTAGCGAAGGAATTAATAGAAAAACGGATCGTTGAGTCTATGGAGAAGCCTTCTGAGGCTGAGTTGTCCCTGCCCAGACCATAGATGAAAGAAAAAACTCTATGAATTTTCAAAATATACTATTGGGGTTAGTATTTCTTTTATTTGTATTCTCTGGCTGTACAAACACAAGCAAAATACAAATAAACAAAACCGATCAGGAAATACGTGCTTCCGTTAGTGAAAAGGATGATAATAGTTCTGCACGATACGAACAGGTTTCTCAAGCACTTGCTTTAGAAAAGGGATGCCTTTCCTGCCATGAAGGGATCGAAGACATTAACGAAGCGATGATGCCGTATCTTATTGGCTACGGAGGCGGAAAAAAGGGTACAAGTTGTGCTATGTGTCATGAGGGAAACCCGGCAGCGACGACTAAAAATGGAGCACACAAGGGACTTTTGCCAGATCCGGGGAATATGTGGGTGGTAAGTAAGGGCAAAGGCTGTGGCAAATGCCACAGTCAGAAACATGCACTCACCTCAATTATGGCTCAACCACTGCCAGAACCGGCGGGTGGAGCGCTTATGGAAAGCACATCTTTTGCTACTGATCCGAGCGGGAAAACAGGTTCCAATCACGTCTATCGTTTGCAAAGGGCGCTTGTATCTTTGGAATATGGCAAGGTTTCCCATACCCTGAGTTCCAATGGAATAGTACCAACGAACGAATATACCTTTTGTGATTTTGATATGGATGACCCTGATGGCGCAGAGCCTGATGCCGGCACTGAGAAGTATAAGGCCTGGATTAAGAAAGCCATCGAATCGGGCTATATACAGAGGAAGTCATTTGCCCGGGGATTGCCAGATTTTAAAGAGGCGCTCAAGTTGTGGAATGACCCTGAAAAGGCCGCTTTTGCAGATTATTACAGAAAGGAATGCGGGAGATGCCACGTCTGGATGGAGGGCAGGAGGGAGCGGGGCGATATTCGCGGGGGAGGGTGCACATCGTGCCATGTCCTTTACACCAATGACGGTTATTATGAAGGCAGTGACACTACCATTCCAAAAAATGAAAAGTATCATCCGTATAAACACGAGATTACCACAAAAATTCCTGCTTCTCAGTGCGCCCACTGCCACACTCGCGGCAAAAGGATCGGGACGACTTTTGCCGGTATTTTTGAATATGATTACAAGAGCAATCACAAGGCCACTCCATTAAACGAAAAGGCTGACTACCAGGAACCGCTCTATACAAAAGACTATTTGCACATCCGGGGAGACATCCATTTCGAGAAAGGTGTGGAATGTATAGATTGCCATACCTCTATTGATGTCCATGGCGATGGGAACATCTATCCAACAACACTCTATCAGGTGGAAATCCAGTGTTATGACTGTCACGGAACCCCGGATAAATATCCATGGGAACTGCCGGTAGGTTATGGAACACCTGTCATATTGGACGGGGGTCGTGGCGTTTACGAAACTGACAAAAAAGAGTATCTGCTCACCAGTCGTGGAAATCCCCGCAGAAATCTTGTTAAACAAGGGGACGGTGTTACGTTGATAAGTTTTTATTCCGGCAAAGAGCATGCAGTCCCCCTTCTTAAAACGATAAATGCACAAAATACGTGGAAGACAAAGGCAGGAATGGTTGCCATGTCAACCGTTTCTCAGCATATCGAAAAACTCGAGTGCTATGCCTGTCACTCTTTATGGGCGCCGCAGTGTTATGGCTGTCATATAAAGCATGACCGGAGGGGGAATGATACCGATTGGTTATTGTCAGCAAAGAATCGTGATCCAATTACTGGTCAACAGCGGCTTACGGTATCGTCCGGGAAGAGCGAGGAAAACAGGAGTTTTATGCGATGGGAAGAACCTATACTTGGTATAAATCTGAAAGGGAAGGTATCTCCTGTAGTTCCCGGCTGCCAGGTGGTATTTACGTACGTGGACGAAGAAGGTAAAGTGAGGGTGTATAACAAAATCAATAAAACTATGGACGGATTCAATGCGCCTACCCTGGCTCCATTGCAGCCACATTCAAATACTATTCCAGCCCGTACCTGCGAAAGCTGCCATGTTAACCCAAAGGCCATTGGCTATGGTACCGCAAATTCAAGAAGCCAGAAAGCTTTACAACAGGATGAACCCGTGTTTGTGAATATGGGAAAGGGATTTTTTGGGGATATTCCGGGTTCTCAATCAAGCAGATGGCAGATACCTGCAATTACTCTGTTTCCTTACACCTTTGATCAACTGATTACCCGAAGCGGTAATCAGGTTCAGAACATGCCGCGAATACAAGACAGGCCGCTGAATACGAATGAAAGGAACAAGGCAGAGAGAGAGGGTATTTGTATTGCCTGTCATAAAAATTACAACACGCCTTTATGGACGGAAATTAAGGAAAAATACGGAAGCGCCCTTACCCCGGAAGATCATGACAGGATAGTTGAAAGCGCCTTAAAGGCTATGGTAAAATAATCCGGGGAAAAACACAACCCCCTGATTCCCCCTTTTCGTTCGACTGAGCTCACGACGAAGTCTAAGGGGGAATAACTTGAATACTTCGTTAAAAAGGAGGTAATGAGATGAGTATTTTATTTAAGGCTGGATGTTTTAGTTTATTCATGGGCATTGCCAGTGCCGGACTCTCTTCTGCATATGCTGAAGAAAAGAAGGCGCTTGCCCTTGAGGGCGCTGTTTTCGATCTTAAATCTTCATCCTCCCTTATGGTCTATGGAAACGTATCGGACAAGAAAAGGTATCCTGTTTCTGATGCAACAGTAACCTTAAAACCATCACGGGGGTCGGCAAAAGAGACATCGTCTGATAGCGCCGGACTGTATTCATTCACCGGCGTGGAAGATGGCATGTCATATTCGCTTTCCGCTAGTAAAGAAGGTCTGGGACGCAGCAAAAAAGTAAACTTTAAAATACAAAAGGGAGAAACCGGGGACTTTGTTATCGGACTGAATTTTAAAAAGGTTTCCGTACCTGGTGGCAAGCCGACGCCGACACCCACTACCACACCATCGTCAAACGGCAAGCCGGAAGATTTAGTTCATATACCGCTGTACTCAAACGCCAACCCGTTTGTTAAGGAAATCGAATCCAATCCGGAAATTGACCCGAATTCCGACGCCATGGTAGAAGGTCTTGTGTCCCAGGCAGCCATCGGTTTTGTAATAGCACAGAAACAATGGACCGTTCCGGTCTTTTATGCCGACGAGAGCACTCCCCGTTATGATGTAACGCTCAAATGCGGGAAAGAATGGGAACTGGGGGTAACACAATTGAAAAATGTTCCTATCCCCGATTGGGCTGAACCGAGCGATGATAATCATGAAGGAGAAATTAATCCGGATGGCTGTGGCGGTAGTGATAACGGTCCCGACGAAGGAGATTTTGCTATGGCTGTCATTGATACTGCAACACGCTGCGAGTATGACTTCTGGCAGGCAAAGAAAACAAAGGGTAAATGGGCTGCCAGTTGGGCTAACAGCATAAGCATTGACAGTGATAGTATTTTTGAAAAAGGGCTTTCCTGCCGGGGGTCGGGGTTTGCCCTTCTCAACGGGCTTATCTGGCCTGACGAGTTAAAGGCAGGCCGTATAGATCATGCAATTGCTTTTTCCTATGATCTTACCAGGGCTGGAGGTCCCGTTTCACCGGCGACCGACAGTGACGGGACGTCAAAAGGATCAGATACCATGCCGGAAGGGGCGCGTGTACAGCTCGATCCGACGTTGGATTTAGATTCGCTGGGATTGACTGATTATGAGAAGACGATTGCAAAGGCGCTCCAGGAATATGGTATGATCCTGGTAGATGACGGCGGCGGAATGGCTTTTTATGTTGTTCATCCTCTCAGCGCTAAAAACAATCCTTATGAGGGGATATTGCCGGACAAAGATTATGCTTCTCTGGAAAACATTCCTGTCGATAAGTTTCGCGTGCTCAAATTGCCGGAGCAGAACTCTGATTGGCAAGACAATCTGGGGGTGGTTGAAAATGCATGCGCCGATTTTGAATAATTGCCTGGAACAGCGTAGCCGCAACCAAAGTAGTGCGAACAAGGTAAGTGATGTGTGACGGGTGATGTTTTTTTCTCGTCACCCGCCATTCGACACACGTCACTATTTCTAAAAACAGAGAAGAAAGGACAATAGCATGAAGGTACTCGGTGTTTCTGGTTCTCCTATTTATGACAGCAATACGGACAGGGCGTTAAAAGTGGCTCTGGAAGCCACAGGTCTTGAAACGGAATTCATAAAACTTGTTGAGTATAAGCTTACTCCATGCAGGGCATGCATCGGTTGTGTAAATACAAACAGGTGTGTAAACACGCAGGATGATGGAATTTTATTAGCGGAAAAAGTAAAAGAGGCCAATGCCCTGATTATTGCCGGTTACACGCCGTATTCTACCATCGATTCCTTAACAAAGGCATTTATTGAGAGACTCTATCCCCTTCGTCATCAGCGCGGGTTTATGGCAGGAAAACCGGGAGGCGCAATCGTTACCTGCGCGGTTCCCGGCACAAACAAGGCGTTGCCCCCTGCCGGCGATATGGGAGTAAACGCAATCATGTTTTATATGATGGAAGAAGGAATGAATTTTGTAGGCGCTGTCAAAATACTGGGAAACGTGCCCTGTATTAAATGCGGTTACGGGAACGAGTGTAAGACGTCCGGCATTAAAATGATATTTGGAAATGAAGCCACCGTGCAATCGGTCGGCGTAAATAAATTCGAGGAGCAACGGGATGCCTTTGACGCCGCTCGTGAGCTTGGTAAAAAGATAGCAGGCGCACTTAAGTTCACATAGGATGTAAGCGAACTGAAGTTCGCGCTACATTGAAAAAGTTGCCGAAAACCTAATTTAATTATAGGAGCTCTAACTATGAAAGTAAGAGATATTATGGATTCTTCACCAGATCTCATTAGAACCTCAGACACCTTTGAACATCTTATAAAAATACTGAATGAGGTTAAATATCATGTTGTTTTTGTGGTTGATAAAGAGGATAAACTGGTAGGGGTCGTAACAGAAGGCGATATTATAAAGGTGCTTATTCCCAAATACATAACTGTCGATGCATCCCTTATCTCGGTAATGGACGTGAATTATTTTGAAAGAAAATGCAAAGAATGCAAAGATTTGACAATCAACGAGATTATGTCAAAGACGACTTTCCTGGTACGTGAAGAAGATCCCATAATCAAGGCTGCGGCGCTTATGGTCGTTAATAAAATACACACCATTCCCGTGGTAAGAGACAGCAAAATCGTTGGAATTGTATCACGTCTAACCCTGATAAAACATATAACGAAAGTTCTTACTGAACATTAAATAGGTACATCGACTATGCCGGCAATAATGTCTTATTGAACAAAATTAAATTATTCCTATGCAGTCCCCCTTAATAAAGGGGGATTCAGGGAGTTGTGTTTTTCCATGGCTATTTTACAACCCCCTAGCCCCCTTTTCTAAGGGGGATTCTCTATGCTATACATCGTATAGCTCGCTTAAATAAGATGGAAACCCTATACAATTAAAATAACTAAAACCTAACATAAATAAAACGAAGGAAACAAACTCATGGTATTCTGGATTGCAACGGCCATTTTTATTGCATCGTACGGATTAATTGTCTCTGAAAAGCTCGACAAGACAAAGGTTGCGCTCATTGGCGCGGGCTTGATGATGATACTGAAAATTGTTAGCCAACATGACGCCTTTTATAACGAGAAATTTGCTATAGATTATAACGTTATATTTCTTCTCATCGGCATGATGATCATCGTCAACATCCTGAGCAAAACCGGCCTGTTTCAGTTTCTGGCGATAAAGTCTGCAAAGCTGGCAAAAGGGAAACCATTCTTAATCCTCATCTTCTTTACTTGCATCACGGCATTACTTTCTGCCATTCTCGACAATGTGACTACCGTGCTTCTATTAGTTCCAGTTACATTATTCATTGCTGATGAACTGGAGCTAGACCCATTTCCATTTTTAATATCAGAAGTAATGGCCTCTAATATCGGCGGTACAGCAACGCTCATCGGCGACCCGCCGAATATCATGATCGCCAGCAAGGTGCATCTCACCTTCATGGATTTCATTTACCATACGGCTCCGGCAGTCTTCTTTGTTTTCGGCTTCTTCCTCCTGACGATAAGATTACTCTTTGGCAGAAAACTTCGTGTAAAGGAAGAAGTGAGGAAAAAGATACTTGCGATAGACGAATTCACCATGATCAAAAACTATGGTCTGTTGAAAAAATCACTCAGTGTGCTGGGAATGGTTATTTTGGGATTTATCTTTCACGGTATACTCCATTATGAACCTGCAACCATTGCCATTTTAGGCGCGGCGGTTTTACTCATTATATCAAAGGAAGACCCGCATCATGTGTTGAAGGAACTGGAATGGCCGACGCTCTTCTTCTTTATCGGCCTTTTTATCATTGTGGGAGGCGTTATCAAGGTGGGATTAATTTCGAAACTCTCAGAGGGCATGATTTCACTGACAAAGCCAAGCGCAGATGACATGTTTATCACGGCAATTACTACCCTATGGTTTTCTGCCATTAGTTCGGCAATTGTGGATAATATCCCCTTCGTGGCAAGTATGATTCCCCTGGTTACGGACACTGCGCATGCAATATTCCCTTCCGGAATGGATTTTAAGTCAGTCGTCCATCATCCAACCCTTATGCCCGTGTGGTGGTCATTAGCATTAGGGGCGTGCCTTGGTGGAAACGGTTCGCCGGTTGGCGCATCTGCCAATGTAATTACCTTAGGTCTGGCGGAAAAGGCAGGGTACCCCATATCGTTTAGGAAATTTATTATCTATGCGATACCCATCACCATCGAAACAATTATCATATCTACTATTTACATCTGGTTAAGATATTACTTCCTTCATTAAAGCACGATATTCATATCCGTTCGATAGCGCCTTTTCCTGACCAGACTATACAGAAACACCTTAAACAAGAAAACAATAAATAAATTGTATGAAGAACCATTATTTAACGACGATAACCACCGTATTGATATTTTTAAGCCTTATGGATAGCATATTTGCCGATGACATAAAAACCATCGACGGCAATATTATCGTTGGAGAAATAGTGGGAGTTGACGAAGAATACGTATCCGTCAAACAAGGGCAGGACAGCATGGTATTTATTCAATGGCGTATAGTCAGTCTCATTTCAAGGAATAAAGAAATTATTATCGTGAGTCATGAGAATAATCGGAAGAAATTTTCTATTCTTACAACAAGCTCAAATAATTTTTCAGTTAAAGACATAAGTTTCAAGACAACAGATAAAATACAGGACATTTATCCTGAAAAAATAATAGCCAACCGCTCATCCTTTTTACAGGAGAGAGAGCAATCGGAGCAAGGAGTGGCACATGTTCCTTTCTCCCCCTCACAGTTGAAACCGCAAAATGCGCCCCGGCAGAACACTGCTCAACAAAAGAAGCCATGGAAGGGAAATGTCGATGCCGGTCTTACAATCCAAAAAGGAAATAAAGAGGCATTAACAACCAACGCAAAAACTGAGTTTTCCCAGGAAAGAACGAAAGATAATATGTATTTTACCGGACTCCTTCTTTTCGAGACGAAAGACAGTGTGAGAAATGCAGATGAGCAGCGTGGCACATTGAAATATGAGCGCAAACACAAAAGAAGACTGTATTCATTTTACCAGGAGAGTGTGGAACATGATGAGATAGAAAAACTGAACCTGCGTTCTATTACATCGACCGGATTTGGATACCGATTTATCGAAAGAGAAAGGTTAAAATATAAATCTGAAATAGGCCCGTCATTTACCTATGAAAGGTTTCGTGACGATATTCACCAGACGAGTCCTGGTTTGAGGATAGGAAATTCCCTCGATTGGCAAATCCTTCCCTCGACGCTATTCTATTTTAAAGTAGATTTTTTACCCGTGCCGGAGGACGTTGCAGATTGGCGGTTGGAGTCTGATATGGGATTACGGCATAACCTCACAAAATCTCTATCGTTGAACTTGAACTGGATAAATCAATACGACAATAAAACAAGCGCTGAGAACGTAAGTAAAAATGACGCCACGATACTGAGCACGATAGGATATAATTTTTAAATATAGGAAAAGTGCAGTAATAATCCCTAACCCGAGCAAGTCGGAAAAGAAAGTCCTTCTGTTTCCTCACACAAAGCCACCAAGCCACAAAGATTTATGGTATATCCCCATTAATTATTCTTGATATTCCATCCTTCATAAAGGCTTCCCCAAAATTCAGCAAATATCCGAGCTTATGCCCTGTCAAACGCAAGTAAGTTAAAACCTGTTTCTTGTGAGCTTTATTAACGGATTCCACGGATTTCAACTCGATTATCACCTTGTTCTCAACGAGAATATCAACTCGAAATCCTTCATCAAATTTTATTCCATGATATTCTATCGGTATGGATACCTGACGATCGACTGATAATCCACGTTTCTTAAGCTCGTAAGCAAGGATGACTTCATAAACACTTTCAAGCAATCCTGGTCCAAGTTCCCTATGCACTGCAACTGCAGCATCAACTATAATTTTCCCAATTTCATTTTCATTCATCATTCTTTGCGGCTTCGTGTCTTTGCGTGATTCCTTCTCCCCATTTTCATGAGGACAAGTCTTATTCGTTAAAAAATATTTTTGCTGAAAATGTAAAAATAATTTTCATAAGGTACTAACCCGAACGAGTCGGAATAGACAAAATCCGAAAGAAATTTAAAAGAGTCAAAAACAAAATATTTTTTGTAAGAAACTATTGACTGACTTAGAAGTACCGCTTCACAAGGTTATATTTTCTCATAAACCCACACTTTTCCGCCATTTGTTATTGCATCTGCCCTCTTTACAAGCCGTTTTTTATAAAGATTCAAAAGTCTCGTCCCGCTTGTGTTGGCCTCGAGTTTCATACTTTCAGAGAGTTCCTTGGCGTTTATTTTCCCCTTTTTCAGGATTAGATTCAACGTCTCCTTTAGGTAGTTATTCAGGCTTCCCAGAAGTATTTTTTTCCCATCCAGCGTTCCCGCCATGACAGCAAGGTCTTTCCTCTCAAGGGCGACTTCTATATTTTCCTTCTGGTTCTCAGTGAGTCCGGTCAGAGTGATATATTTTTCGCCGTATTCTCCACTGAGCAGACGGGATATGAGCTTTGCCACGATCTCATCAGCGCATGAATAATCAATGATACCTATCTTCGAGAAATCGAGGGCAACAATTGCCCCATCCTCCTCCTGGGCAATATCCCTCTCAATCCGTTCCCTGATTACCTGTCCCGATGGCCTTGTAACCAGGTCGTTCGAGCCGTTTTTCAGTTCTTCTTTGAGGAGTTTGTAAAGGTTGTAGATTTGCATCTTATGTCTTTTTTAATCTTTGTAAAATTGCATTCCAGATGTCCAGAAGATCCAACTTTTTTGCCCAATACTCAATATAAGCCATGTCAATTTTATCACCCGATATTTTTAGCAGACTCGTTATATCACGAAGGTGTTTTTCTGATTCCCCCTTTTTATAATATTTCATTTTCATAATTATCACATCCTCAGGAGATGCCAGGTTTGCGAATGTTTCCTCAACAGGAGTAACTCTTCTAAGGCGTTTGAACCTACTCTTATCAAAATCGTCTTTCTTGGTAATAACAACATCAATTTTTAGTCCTGAGGCAGGATGTATAATGTCAAATTGATATTGACCTCTAATCGCATTTCTCATGGCATCTTCACTCAAGTAAAATTCATTCGCAGGAAATAGTTTTAAAATTCCTGATATGTGTTCTTCTCCAATATCTGCCACGACATCAATATCATTCGTAAATCTCGGTTCGCCATAAAATATTGATGCTATAGAGCCTGTGATAAAATATCGGATTCCCAGAGACTCAAAGGCCTTCACCATATATTTAAGCAGGTCATACGGCTCCATGAGATAACCTCCTGGCCACCTCTTTTTGAATTACCGCATCATCCCAGTCTGGATGCTCTGTTTTCAGGTAATTTATCAGGTACTTCCTTGCAGATGACCACATACCAAATGCGATGGCAAGTCTCTGCTGAGGGGTCTTTTCCCTGAATATCCTTGCCATCCTGTCGTCTATTACTTCGATATTTCCTTCATTAATTTGCATGTAGATACCCATCATTTGCCCTTCGGCTCATCAATAAGGACACATCTCTTTATTACTACTGTTTTGACAGCCTCTTGATAAGATTCGCCTGAACCATTCTTGAGTTCTTCCTTGAGGAGTTTGTAAAGGCCATATAATTGCATTTTATTCTTTTGAAAGTTACGGTTGATTCTTCTGTTTGTAAAATATCCATATCAACCCCAATCTAAAAAACATACCTTTTTGGGCTAAATTTGCTCAATTTCAAGGCTCCAACTACAGCCATAGGAATTCCCTTTGTCATCTCTGATTTCAGAAACCCAGTCAAATCCACCCTCTTCGGCATGTCTAATCTCGATATACTCTTTCAAGTCATCAATAGTTTTAAATCTTTCTTTACGACCTGCTGTATCATGTAAGAAAAACATAACCCGTTTTCCACTTTTCTAAAATTTATTTCAACAAACGAAATGATGTCACATCTATTGTATTTGTTGAATACGTTAGTTCGATGGTTTCATCTTTGAAATTAATATAGATGTCTATAGTGTTTTGCTTATATTTTGTGGGATCAGTAATTACTTTTTGAATTTCGCTAAAAGGAATGAATAAAATCCCATCTCGTGGCACTAGGAGAGTTCCTTCCCCTCTTTGTAAGGTATGTTTAAACTTATCACGAAAAGTAATCTGCCATCCTTTTTGTTTCTTACTTCCAGGTCTGATATAAACCTTCTCACCATTAATTACCGCCTCGTAAGCACCCCATTCTTCCAGTTTACAACCTTTGGTCTCCAATATTTTCTTTAAATCGTCTCTTAGAATTTCTTCCTGTCCTGACTTCTCAATAAGTTTTGTAATACAGTTTTTCTTCATAAGCAAAAAATCGAATTCCTCTTTAAAAGCTTGAACCATAGCCTTCTGATGTGGATTATGCTTTTGCGGCTCTCCCTGGGCAACTACAACGTATTTATTAGCTTTGAACAAAGAAATTAAATACAGTTCTAATGATTTCCTTATGACAGAGTCATTAAAATCGGATTGCATTGCAGATCTGCCGTCATTGATAATAACAGCCCTATTCCAGTCTTTAATTTTATCTTCGGGGGACGTCAAATGGGTCTTAAGTCTGTTGCAAATATCCTTTGCTTCACCGATATATACCTTTTTACCTGCGGAATCAAAAAGAATATAGATGCCTGGATATTCAAGGTTTCCCCACTCTTTCTTAAGTACTTCCAACGCATGCAGTGTTCTCGGAATATCCCATGAACGTAGGTGTCCTGTTGTCCTGGCTCTTATTATGCCATCCCCATTTTTAAGGTCTTGATGATATCCAAACTTATCTTCCATTATTTTCCATTCCTTGTTCTTTCTTTAATGTTATTATTGTTTCTCTAAGTCGATAGTTTCTTACCTGACCTGATCGGCGATTTCGTGCCTTCTCTACTTTCTCGATAGTAAGTCCGAGTTCTATTCCAATTTTGGCTAATAATAAATCTGTAGGCACATAAACATCTGCAATTAGGCTATCCCCAACAACCAAAATAAAACGTCCGTTTGTTCTAAGAGATTTTGTAACTACGCTCATGACCTTATACATATCATCAAAATATTTGTGTACGATATAAGGCATGTCATTTCGTCTGTAATTACCTCTCCTTTTTATATTTTCCTCAATATTCGTCTTTATTTCTTCTATCCAACTATTTGTATATTTGCAGTCTGATCGGGCAAATGTCCTGATTAAACCTTTTGAAACATTATCGCAAACGACAAGACTATCCTTTACTTTTTTGGCATCCTTTGCCTCTTTAGTAAAACCGAGCCATGCCATTTCAATCTTGTAGTTCATAACATAGTCAAGTCCGTTCATATATGGCGGTGAGGTAATAATAAGGTCGAATAAACATTCATGTTCGTATTCCATTGCGTTGGCAAGAAAGACCTTGCTTTCAACCCGAATATTCTTTTTAAATTTTTCTTGAAGAATTTCTAAGTCTTTGCAAATGTCTTGAATTTTATGCTCCACAAGTATCCAGGGAGCATTGTCGGCGACTTTTTTGTTTTTCCAATACCCAAGACATGGAGTCCTCTTAAGATTGCTGCAATCAATCAAAATTGAAGAAAATGCAAGGAGGATGAGGTTTTTGACCTTTGTTTGATCCTTTGTTTTTGTGGGAATAGAATCAATCCCCCCTTTGAGGAGTTCCAAATTTCTTAATACTCCTTCATTGAATTGATTCTCAGATTTGAGAAATTCAGGGGCAGGAGTTCTTAAGTTTTTGGGGATAGACAAAAATGTTTCTTTAAGCAATTCAGGGGTAATGTCCCACGAATTCACCTTAATGGCTGCAATAAATTGAAGGAGTGGATTTAATTCAGTTCCAATAGATTTGTAGCCATTTAACTTACCTTGAGTAAGGACAGTTCCACAACCGGCAAAAGGGTCTAGAATAACGGGTGATTTATAATCATCTTTGTATTGGTCAAGTATTGACTGTACAAAAGATGAGGAAAAACCCTGAATATAAGGCGCCCATCTATGCACATGCTCTCCAAAGTTTGACGTAAACTGTATCGGCTGCCTTCTTTCAACAATCTCAATCCCTAACTCTTTCAAGAAAGGTTTTGAATCAATATCGCATGAACCGCCAAACTTTGGGGAAGAAAGCACATTCTTCTTCCTGATGTCGGTTGTATTGTTATCTACGAGGGGTAATTTTAGTTGCATAATTGTTTTTACCGTGCTGCTCCTATTATAAAAGTGGAACTGGGAAATTATTTTAAATCTTCATCAGTGATAACTTCCCTATCAATTTTTGTCTCTTTGCTTGCGGTTGGCCTATTGGGGTTGATATCTATAACTAATCCGATAATTTCTTTCGACCCGACAGCAAGACTTGGAAGTGTAGTGCTGCCTTTTAGTTCCAGATAAGTAAGTGAAGGATTAAAAATAGCTAGGTAACCTAAATGTTGGGCATAATCATCAGCGTATCGTTTTGCCTGATAGAATCCTTTAATGATGCGTTCCTTGCCATAGCCTCTTTCGGGATCGAATACTTTTACTTCTAAGGGCAATGGTTTCTCTTCGACATGCAAAACTATATCTGGTCTTCCCGAAGCAGTCTTTGGTGTAGAATAAGGATAATCAATTCCTTCGGTAAATAAAAATTTCCTTAACTCAATATCGAGTATTTCCTCTTTTGAATTGTTTTGATAAATTTCATAAAGTCTTTGTTTATCAAACCATTCAATATTGAATTTAAATCTGTAGAGCAAATAGAGAAGAAAATCTCCGTCACTTACCTTATCAAATATGTACCTGTAAAACGGCAGAAAAATCTGTTCTTTAAAATTTTGAGTAGAATCTTCTAATTTGCTGCCACTTGCCATAAAAACATTTGAGGAGCACAAAATATCATCAAAGGAGTTTTCGTCTATTTCATTTAAAGTTTTAAAATAAAATGCTATTTTCAAATCTTCGTCAATAGGCAAATTTGGACGACCGCCTCCTATGCCTCTTCCTCCAAAATGGTATCCAGAGAAATCGTTTTTTTCTATTATAGATACTAATGTATAGATAATAGTTTTTGTCAGGGTTTGATTTTCCAAAAATTTAATAAAAAATTTTAGTTCTTGAGGAAACAACTGCCATGAAGATTCCATTATTTGGCATCGCCGTTCATCTAATTTTGCTTGTAAATTTTTAAAATAAGGAAATTTGTTAGACATCAACTAACTCCTTTATAAATTCCTGAAAAGATTCTTAATTTGATCTTCTATGGATATTACTTGTTGTCTTGATTTCCTACCAGATGAATCCTTATCTATCAATTTTACTTTACTTTCACAAGCTGGACAGATAACAGTTTTATTTAGAATAACCTCTTTTAGTAATACTCTTTTATGGATAGAGCATGTTGGACATTTTACATCTATGGACTGATTTTGTATCGATCGCCAAATATCCACTCCAACACCTCTTTATTCTCTCAAAATGCACAATATTATTCTGTTCATTCTCAAGCAACACTACTTCTTTTTGCTAACACAAAAAAACCTTACCTCAACACACCCCTCACATCGCTCTTATCCGTCTGAAGTTCTAAGAGATATTTTATCGCCTGATGGACAGCGGGAAACGGGCGGTAAAATATTCGTCATGACGAAATATTAATTATTGCGATAAAGAGCTTCCCACTCACCCTTAAATTCATCATAGAGATCACAAGTCTGTTTTTGCTTACATTGAGGGCAAAAGCCGTCACAGCCGTCATCAACACAGGTAAATCCAAGTTCTGTGAATATCTTGTGGTGCTGTTCAGGGTCATTATAGTATTTTTCAAATTTCTCTACTGTTTCATTAGAATACTTTCTTAATGTTTCTTTATCAAGATCATCTTCCATACCTGAAAACCCTCCATTATCAAATCTTTTTGGAGATATAAAATTATACACACCCCTCAACCCCTCTTGACTTCGTCGTGAGCTCAGTCGAACGATAGAGGGGAATCTGTTGGCATTTTGTGATTGTACATTTTGTTTCGAATATTTATTGTTGAAAACAATAAATATACTCAATTGAATCAATTGAATTATAATTTTAAAAAAATCTTTGTCAAACAAAAAATTAAAATTTTATCAGATAATCCCTTTTGCCACAAAAGACACCAAGACACAAAATCCCTGTGGTATGGTTCGGAATTCATAATAGTTTTACTTCGTGCCTAGTGTCGTGGTATGAACTATCATAAAATGAGGTAGGGCTGGTTCAATCTTGCAGATTGAATCACATGGTATGATATGGTTATGGGTATTGAATCGGCACAACAAGTGAACAATGCCAAACATTTCGGTTCAATCGTGGACGATTGAACCAGCCAAAGCTTACGGGCTATGATTAACGTACCCTTTTACTATTTCAATTCACATTTACCAAATCGGTAATATTCCTTTAACCCTTCTTCGGCGATTTTTTTGGAAATAACTTTTTTTGTATACTCTCGTTCATTTCCAACCCCAACCTTCCTGCCTTTTGCAATTCCACTGAGGTCCAGGATGGATTTTTTTTCTTTCTTTTTTAAAACCAGTAAATCATCTTTTACTTCAAAAATAACGCTATCGCCTTCTTTAATATGAAGTTTGTCTCTAAAAGGTTTGGGTATTGTTATCTGCCCTTTTTTTGTTACCGTTGTCATTGTCTTACCTCCAAAATTAGTATTACCAGAATTATAGGTATTACTGACTTAAAAATCAACTATTCCCATTTTCTTTTTCGTTAGATCAAATTATATTTCAGGCAGGAGTATATTAACCTGTGAGCCGGGGAAATACGCAAGATGAAATTCTTTCTCTTTCCCCCACGCCCATTGGGGAATTATCGAGAATTTTGCAGTCCCTGAACGGATGGAGAGTTTGCCGTTCCATTGATTGACAAAGCGCCTTACGGCGGCGAGTCCGTGCCCCCTCCCTTTTTCTGCATATCGTGACGCACCGTGAAGCAGCGCTTTTTCAATGGCTTCCAGGTCATCTTTTAATGAAAATCTCTCCGACAGCGACATCCTGAAACCTATGCCAATATCCATGACGGCAATTTTTACTACATTTTTATTCATGCTCTGGAAATGATACTTCTGGATCCCGACAAATCCTTTCGTCTCGCTGTGCTCGATGATATTCTGACATACCTCAGAAAGCGCCACGATAAAGCCATTGATTGCCCTTTCGTCATAATGGAGATGCCTTGCGAGGATTGCGTGGGCGCGGCCTTTGACCTTTCCGACAATGAAATGAATATCGTCTGACTTTTCTATGGGTGTGATTTCAAGTAAGACATCCGAGCTTTGATTTCGTAAATATTTTTCTGATATTTGAGGTTGGGAAGGTTTTAAGGTAAAATATCCGTCGGCAAATCTGAAGAAATCCATTCTTTCGAGATATTTGAGGACTTCTTCTGATTCAGGAAGATACAGGGTTTTTTGAACACCCTCTGATTTAAGAAGCTCTCCAATCTCAAGCAGACCGACCATGCCGTAAGGGTCTATAAAGGTTACACCATGAAGGTCAATTTCCTGCGCTTCTCTAAAGACGTGCAACGCCTGCTCGAAGGTGTCTTCTGTTATTTGTGTCATCAGTCGAGATGAGCAAAGATTATCGGGGTTTTCAGGATTTCGTATGTTTCGTGTTTTTCGTGGGTAAACTAGGTCTTACTAAAAATCCTTTTCTTTTTCTTCTCCGGCTCCTTTATTCCAAAAACGACCGGCAACATCTCATCAACCTTTTCTACAAATATGAAGTTCATTTCCTTCTTGGCATTTTCAGGCACTTCGACCAGGTCTTTCTCGTTTCGTTTTGGCAAAATAACGGTGGTGATTCCTGCCCGTTTGGCCGCAAGTACCTTCTCTTTGATGCCGCCTACAGGAAGAATCCGCCCGCGCAGCGTGATTTCGCCTGTCATTGCCACATGCGAAAGAATCGGTATTTCCTTCAACAGTGAGATTAGCGCCATTGCCATCGTTACGCCAGCCGAGGGACCATCCTTGGGGATAGCGCCGGCGGGGATGTGGATGTGGAAATCGTACTTATTAAAATCCTTGAAGGTAATTCCCAGTTTCTTTACTTTAGCCCGGATATAGCTCATTGCCGCCTGGGCTGATTCCTTCATCACATCGCCCAGTTGACCCGTCAACATGAGTTTCCCCGTACCAGGCATGGAGGTGGCCTCAATAAAGAGGATGTCTCCGCCAGCCTGTGTCCAGGCGAGGCCTGTAGCGACGCCGGCTTCCGACATCCGTTCCGCAACTTCTGAAAAGAATTTGATAGGTCCCAACAAATTATGCAATTGATCGGACACTACGGTCACAGATTTTTTTTCACCGGAGGCAATGTTCTTGGCTACCTTTCGGCAAATGCGGGCAATTTCCCGTTCGAGATTACGGATGCCTGCCTCACGCGTATAATCACTGATTACGGCTTTGATGGCATCATCATCGATCATAAGTTGTTCTATCGTGAGTCCGTGTTCCTTTAATTGTTTCGGTATCGTAAACTGTTTCGCGATGAAAACCTTTTCCTCTGCTGTATATCCGGGAAGTTCCAGCACCTCCATCCTATCTTTGAGTGCAGGAGGAACGGGGTCCAGAATATTAGCAGTAGTAATAAACATCACATTGGTAAGGTCGAACGGAACGTCCAGATAATGGTCTGAAAACGCATGATTTTGTTCCGGATCCAAGACTTCAAGCAATGCCGCAGCAGGGTCACCCCGAAAATCAGCGCCCAGTTTATCAATCTCATCCAGCATGAATACCGGGTTGTTTGAGCCGACCTTTCGTAGACTCTGGATTATGCGTCCGGGTAATGCACCGATGTATGTACGTCGATGACCCCGAATCTCTGCCTCGTCTCGCACGCCGCCAAGCGATATGCGTACGAACTTTCTCCCAATGGCACGCGCAATGGACATCCCTATGGACGTCTTCCCTGTGCCGGGCGGGCCAACAAAACACAGGATAGGGCCCTTCATGTCCTGTTTTAATTTTCGCACTGCGAGATATTCCAATATCCTCTCTTTGACCTTTTCCAGGTCATAATGGTCTTCGTCCAGTACTTTATGGGCTGCCTGAATGTCCAGGTTATCCGTTGTGCTAATCGACCACGGAAGGGCGATTATCAGGTCGAGGTATGTCCGGGAAACGGTATATTCAGCGGAGGCAGTGGGCATTTTGGAGAGCCGGCTTAATTCCCGTTCCGCCTCTTTTTTCGCTTCAGGAGGCAATTTAGCCTCTTCGATCTTTTTGGTCAGTTCTTTGATCTCTATCGTTCGCTCGTCTCCCTCACCCAGTTCTTCCTGGATTGCCTTGAGCTGCTGTCTCAGATAATATTCCTTTTGCCCCTTTTCCATCTCGCTTTTTACCTGCGACTGTATCTTTGTGGCCATCTCCAACACTTCCATTTCGCTGGTAATAAAAGCCGTGACCTTCTGTAACCGGGCTTTTACATCGATGGCTTCAAGCACCTGTTGTTTCTCCGCTATACTAACGTTCAGGTGGGATGCGATCATATCGGCCAAACGGCTGGGGCTGTCAATGTTGACAATTGCTATTTTTAGTTCTTCCGGCAAGGACGGCGCCAGGGAGATCATGCGAATAAACTGATCCGCAGCATTTCTGGCCAGCGCTTCCGTCTCCATATCATTCTGAATGGTATCTTCGAGGGCGGTCGCCTTGGCCTTAAAATAAGGGTCGGTTTGTGTATATTCATCAATCCTTATCCTCCGGATGCCCTGCACCAGCATCTTTGCAGAATTATCCGGCATACGAAGCATCTGGAGCACTACCGCGGCTGTAGCATAGTTGTATAAATCAGATTGTTTTACAATCTTTGCTTCTTTATCTTTTTGAGCCACGAGCGCCAGGAACCGGTTGCCGGCCAGGACGTGATTCAAGAGTTTGAGGTCTCTTTCCGTAGAAACACTTAATGCCGCCACCATACTGGGGAAAACTACGGTGTCCCGGACGGGAAGGACGGGCATTTCATTTGGTATTTTTATCCTATCTGCTTTTCCTGCTTCTTCTATATGAGCATCCAGGCTTGTCGGTATTTTAGCTTCTGATGTGTTTTTGCTATCGTTTTCCGTCATATAAACTCGCGCCGTTTCTAAAGAACTTATTGCTGAATATCAATCTTTATCGAAAACGTTTTTGTTGGCTGCTGTTCCGCCTTGGGCAAAACAACCACAAGAAACCCATCTTTATAAGCGGCTTGAATAGTGTCCTTATTGATAGGTTTGGGAAT
>JACRII010000171.1 GCA_016235875.1 Planctomycetota bacterium | reverse complement strand
TAGAAGTAGCGCATTCCTGGTTTAACCGGTTCAGGAAGTTGCTGGTACGGTATGAAAAACTTGGCGAGACCTACGAAGCGCTTCTACACTTGGCCGCAGCTATTATTTGCTGGAGAAAAGTTGGCGTTATTTACGGATAAGTTCTTAATAATTGTTAAGTGAAAAGAAAATGGGGCTTCAAGTGTCTGTATCTTAAGTATTTTTAGTATTTCATCAATATCTATTTCTTCTTTAACTGTTTTCCTGACTACATTAAAATATCGCGGTAAAGTAATACCAAATTCATTTTCTTTATGAAAATGTTTCAAACGATCGGATAAGTATTTTATAGCGTCAATTGTTATTGTATTTTTGCTTGAAGGGGTTATAAGCAAGTCCGATAGTTTTACTGCATAATCAGCAAAAGTTAATATATCATCGTGACGTAGTTTTTCATTAACTGTACTTTTTGGGCTTGATAATTGATCTTCATACTTGAAGTTAAAATGTAAATCACCGTCTACTTGCTTACCCCAACCACCATGAACTATAGCATTTCTTCGTGGTCTGAAATATATAAATATGGATATTAAAACTTTATTAAACAGTGGTTCAGTTTGAAGAAAATCAGGGAAAATTATAGAATGGTCTTGTATGGCTGAAATTTTTGTCATAAAATTCCAAAAGTGTCCTTTTGGTTTTTTCCCATTCTCATTTAGCACCCATTCAATAATCATGTCACATATTTTAAAAGCAGAAACAAAAATTAGTGGAGACAAGGACTTAATAACTTCAGATTCTGCTACAGATGTTAAAGATTCTGTAAATTTTATTGATCCCTCATGAGGAGGGTTATCGCTAACCGTTATTGTTAAAGGCGAAGCCTTTCCAAGTTTCATTTCCTGAATTCGAATAGATTTCTTTAGTATATAACGTTCATATTCTAAAACGTCTATGAGTTCGCTTCTGTTAGCTGGATCAAATAACATAATATTTTCTTAGTTTGAACATAATTAACTTCTGTGACGACTTTTTCTCATACCGTCCACTACCCCTTATTTCCAAAGATTCATTAAATAGTCATGTAGGTTGGGTTGAGGAACGAAACCCAACAACACAGATTATTCATATCCAACATTTTCATCAAAATTTATTTCAGCACCTACTCCCCAATCACTGTCATAATTACCTTGCTTTACGTAACGATGAAAGCTGGAATATGGCCAGTCAATGGGTGATTTTACCAATCCGTGCTTAACTGGATTAAAATGAATATACTCGACATGTTTTATAAAATCAACCTCGTTCCTAATCTGATGTTCCCAGAAACGCCGTTGCCAGATTCCTCGTTCGCCTTTGTTTTGTCTTGAAGTTGATTGAAATTTTTTGTACTCACTCTTGCAGTATCTGCTGAAATAACCCTTGATCAATCGCCATCGCATCGAAAAATTATTGTCATTTTCTGGCAATGACCAAATACAATGGATATGATCGGGGAGTAAGACAAACGCTCGAATTCTAAATATATGTCGTTTGATAACATGCTGGAATGCCTCTTTTATCAGCGTTACATTTGCCTCGTGACATAATATCTTCTTTCTCTTGTATGTTACGACCGTAAAAAAGAAAGTCGCTCCTTGCGCTTGTGATCTGCGATATTGCATTGTTTTCTTGCCAGGCCATATTAAGTTGTTGGGTTTCGTTCCTCAACCCAACCTACGAAAACTACGAAAACTTCTTCGCTTTGCTCATCGCAACGGCTTAAATGGTATAATCTTTATGAATCAATACATGAGGCTATTGCTTTTCCTTCGGTAATATTTTTCCTATAATGTTAGAAGCACCTTTATTCCCACAAATTCATTAAATAATCCTTCATTGCCTCTGTCTGTTCTTCTGCTGTTCCCGGTATGTAGGCCTGAAACTCTCCCTCTCTGAAGAACTTTGGCATTTTGGTGCCGGGTTGGATGGATTGCGGGTCGAGCAGCCACCTCTTTATCCAATCAGGCTTTAGCCTCCTCTTGGCAAGCATGAGGTCTGGCGCCCAGCCTGTTTTATCGCCCTCCGGCATCTTTTCACCTTTTACATGGCATAATATGCAGTTGACGTCCTTGGACTCAAAGAGCCTTTTTGCCGCGGAGAGGTAACCTGGTGATTGCACCTCTTTTGCCTCGATATATTCCTTCTTTGTTTCGGCTATATACTCAAAGGGATATTCTTCGTCTTCTTTCACGGCAAAAAACCCGGCAAGGCTGGTGGCTTCCTCACTTGGCAAGCTAAATGTGGGCATTTTTATATTCAGCCAGGGTCTCAGGTCGAAGGGTTCTTTCAAAAACTCAAACGCCCATTCACTCTGCACCTTCTTGCCTTCCCCATACAATAGCGGTGGTGTGAATACCCTTGCTTCTTCCGGTATTAAACCCTCACTCTCTACATGATATGCAATTATTGACGGCGCTATATCGCCCCCAACCGCCCTTTTCTTATCCAGGATCAGTTTTTCATCCAGGAACACCGTCTCGCCTGCCTTATGCCCTAACTTCTCGTTATCCTCCCAGAGCTGAAAATAGACTCCCGCATCCTCTTCCAGTTTTATCATCCCTACCGCTTCGATGTTTTCAGCAAGATACAATCTATCCAGATCAAGCTGGTGGCAGCCTGTACAATTGTACTTCCCTATCAATCTCCTCCCTTCAACTATCGATCGTTCTTTTTCTGTCAGTCTGGCAATATACGCCCCAGAAAGTTTTTCTTCTCTCAGCCCTGATAGCATTATTATCAATGATTCAATTTCTTCCTTGGTTAGCCCAAAATCAGGCATTTTTAGGCGATCCTCCGGTTTTTTATACCTTCCTTCGTCAAACTGCCTGGGGTCATGCATCTTTGCCCGCAACCACGCCTGCCGTGCCTTTCCAATGTTCTCGGTGAAATGCTTAAGCCCTGCCTCGCCTAATATCTTCCTCTCTAACAGCCCAAAATCAAGGAGATGTACGTGCTTAGAACCAATGGCCGATAGCTCAGTTCCTATCTTGCCAAGAGCTTCCATGCCTTTTATCTCGTGACAACCGAAACAACCGTATCTCTTGATCAGCGCCTCCCCGACACGCGATTGTTCCTTATCCTCTAACCATGCCGCATCTGATAATCCTTCTTTCGGAATACCCGTGCCTGTCTTGTTTATCAGATATCCCGCAACAAGACCTGCTTTTTCCTGGCTCAGCCTGAAGTTTGGCATGCGCGCCAGAAATTCTTTTCCTTTTGGATTCATAATCCACTCAACCAGATATCCATAGTTTATCTTCTCGCCAATCTTTGCCAGATTGGGCGCAAACCCTCTTACTGCGTCCTTCCCGTAAGCGTGACATGCCATACACCCCACCTGTTCAAAAATGAAATCCCCCTGCGATAACTGTTCCTCGTCAAATGCAGGCATTTCTTCGGAGGTCTTTCTTTCGTCTGCATGCTGCCACAGATAAGCTGCTATTGCCTGAGATTCCTCATCTGAAAGCCTGAAATTGGGCATCAACGTTGTGGGTCTAAATTTTCTGGGGGCTTTTATCCATTCTGTAATCCACTCAGCCCGCACCTTCTTCTTTATATTTTTTAAACTCGGGCCTATCGTCCTGTTCTTATCTTCACCGAATCCTACCGTTTCATGGCATCCATGGCATCCAAGTTCTTCAAAAAGTCTCTTACCTTTCCAGAGTATTTCACCGCCTTTGACCTCCTTACCTTCAAGATGACATCGTATGCACGACCCCTGTGCTGTCTTGCCACGGTTTATGGGCGTAAGCCAGTATTCAACCTCGCCGTGCGCCTTCTTTACACCCGACGTAGCGCTTGCCTGCCCCTCATGGCAAAGCACGCAACCAAATCTTTCCGGCGGATGATTGCCCAAATACAATTTTTGGTCAGGATGGTTTGTATAAGGCTCTTCGGTAGATATGCTCTCCGTCCCGTTTATGCCTACATGACATGACATGCACCTGTCAGCTATGTTTAAATCTTCCATATACGTCTGATATACCTGCAAGTTTGGGCGGGTTTTCCTGAAGGTTTTTAACTGCGCCCTATACCTTTCCATGCCGGCTGTATAGGCAGCTAATTCTTCCGTATATTGATCGACGCCGTGTTTGAGATCATTCAATCTTGCCTTTATGGGTGCTATTTTACCTTCTAAATCCTTAATCTTTGCGGCAAATTCCTTACCCTTTTCCTCTAACCCTTCAATCTCATGTTTGATATGTTCGCCAGGGTTTTTTCCATAGAGATATTCCTTCTCCATGCTTTCATTGCGGGTTACTATTGCCTTAAACCTCAAACCCTCCAATTCGCTGCTTAATGCCTTTTGTTCTTCTGACAGCTTTCTGTACTCAGCCTGTATTGGCGGTTTTTTGAAGTCTTCCCATGCACGCTCCAGTGTATTCTTTGTCTCTACGTATTTCTTCCGGACTTCAGGACTTTCAAAATTTGCACGTTCCTTTTCATAGTTCCGCTTGATTTTTTCGTACTCCAGGCGATAGAACTGTTTCTGATAATTTTTCCAGGGTCGTCTATCAAAGGTTTCATTCACAATCGCCCATGCGGTAACTGCAACGAGGAGGAAGCTAACAATGACGTACATAATCAGGTAGGATTTGTCTTCTTCTTTTTTCATATATTAAACCACGGCGTTACCCAGATATATTTCACATGGAATACCAGTCTCAGAAATACCTTTAT
>JACRII010000170.1 GCA_016235875.1 Planctomycetota bacterium | reverse complement strand
TGGCTAAAGAGACATAAAAATGTTTTTGTGCATTACACACCCACGTATTCATCGTGGCTCAATCAGGTAGAATGTTGGTTCAGTATATTAAGTCGAAGTGCATTAAAAGATGCAAACTTTACTTCACCACAACAAGTACGCGAGGCTATTGATGATTTCGTAAAAGTCTACAACAAAAAGGCTGCTCCATTTGAGTGGACGAAAAGAAATGTCTATCAAAAAGAACTTAAACTATATTACGCTAATTTATGCCATTAAACACTAGCCTTGATGACATGACAATGTGGAAAACGTAATATATATACACGAAACAAGGTAAATTTTCAACAAAACTCGCACGATATTTTTGCCAATTGCAGCGCCAGGGGGTTTCTGATACACTGTTCTTGAACAGTAATAATCATTAATATCGGCATTTTTCTATCTGATTTTCATGAAAAAACTCCTCTCTAAAAAATTCCCTTTTTTTGTGGCAATACTTTTGGTTGCATTTATTTATCTTGTCCTTCTCGAACCAATTGCCAGATTCCTCATCGTTCCCGATACCCAAAAACCAAGCGAGGCTATAGTGGTACTGGGTGGAGGATTGGGTGTCCCTAGAGTTATCCATGCGGTAAAACTGTACGAAAAAGACCTTGCACCTATAATCATCCTTACCGGGCAGGAGATGGAATTCGACGGCAGAAAGTTTAGATTCAAGGATATCAAACTGACAGAACCACGATTCGCCGGGATGCTGGCAAAATTATACGGCATTCCTGAAGACAACCTCTATTTAGAAGAACGTTCACAGAATACCTACGAAGACGCAAAATACGCAAAAGAAGACTTGCTTAAAATGGGCATCCATTCAGCCATCATTGTAAGCGATCCCTTTCACATGCGGCGCGTCTCCATGATATTCAAAAAGGTTTTTAAAGACACCCCTGTCTCTTTGACTTTTAGCCCTGCGGATGATGGTGAATTCCTATTAGGCGGCTTGTGGTCGCCTGGCGAAATCAGATATATCCTGTCCGAATATGTGAAAATTGTTTATTATACTATTCGATATTAGCTTTGCTTTTCAGATTGAGAAACATTCAAACCTATTCTTATGATAAAGGCGTCCATAATAATTCCCACATACAACCGCGGAAAATTACTCTGTAATACCCTTAGAAACCTTATTGGGCAACTGCCCACAGATGGAGAAATTGTTGTGGTAGACCAGAGCGACGAAGTATGCAGCAAACTCATGGAAATCGCCAAAAACCACAGCACACAGGTACACTATTACAAAATATTTGTAAAGGGGCTGCCACACGCACGGAATTATGGACTAAGGCAGGCACTTGGCGAAATTGTTATCTTCTGCGATGACGACGTCATCCCCAACCATAATTTTATAGAAAATCACCTTCAGAACTATCAGAAAGAAAACGTAGGCGGTGTTGGCGGACGCATTATACTAAACGGGAATCAATCTCACTGTAATTCAAACCATAACAAGGTAATTGGAAAAGTTCGATGGTGGGATGCATACCTTATCGACAACTTTGATGCAGCCGAGAGGGCGTATATTGACCATGTACAGGGCTGTAATATGTCATTCAGGAAAGAAGCCCTCATAAAAGCTGGGGGATTCGATGAACGTTTTGGCGGAAGCGCACACCTGGAAGAAACCGACCTCTGCTTACGCATTCGCAGGGGTGGATATAAGATCGTTTTTGATCCAAAGGCAGAACTTATCCATTTAAAAGACACCAAGGGCGGCTGCCGCGCTGATAATTACAAACAGTGGTTTTACTGGTACGGACACAACAATATGCTTTTTTTCCTGAAAAATTTTAGCCGTTCCTTGCTGCCCGTGTTCATCGTTTCGAGTTTTATCCGTTTACTATTATCTGCCTGCAAGAGAGGGAATCCCCTGATCGTAGTTTGGGGCATAAGCGGCTATAGGGCTGGGCTGGCAAACTACAAATCCAACAGCATAAAACAATGATTACTCCTTCAGTACTGGCCCAGCGGAAAAAACAAAGGATATATACGCTGCTTTACTCTCCCGCTATCACAACCTTATCCTTACCATTTCCCTTCGCTTTGTATAAGGCGCAATCTGCCACTTTCACAAACTCATTTACCGATTGAGCGTCGTCCGGAAAGGCCGCAATTCCAAGACTGATGGTTAATTTCCCATCCGGCTGTGTCTCGACGAAGGGAAACGGTTGATTTGATACCGCAATACGCAGCCTCTCGGCAAGGTCGGCAGCCACCCGTTTACCTGTCTCAGGAAGTATTAACGAAAACTCCTCACCCCCATACCGTGCGATTACATCATGCTCCCTGACATTTTGCTTCAGAAACAATGCAATATCCCGCAAGACACGGTCTCCTGCCTGATGGCCGTGAATATCGTTATACTGTTTAAAATAGTCAATATCCAGCATTATCAGGGAAACGGATGTTTTGTTACGGACAGCCCTCTTTATCTCTTCTTCAAGCCTTTCATAAAAATACCTGCAATTGAAAACTTCTGTGAGATAGTCATGGATTGAGAGTTCATAAATTCTCTGATTCTGTTCGTTCAGTATCTTTTCGTCTTTCCGTAATTCCTTTATTAACAACACAAGGATAAATGCCACGATTAAAGAAACAAAAAATGCGGCAACACTGCCGGTAATTAAATAATCAGCGGCAATCCCGTCACGGAATAAAATACTCATGGGAAGAACGATTATAGCAGTGAGTAACTCTGACAAAATCACAGAAAACCATATGAGACGCCAGAATGTGGCTGTCTTGAGTCTGTAAAGTATCTGTTCAAGCATAGTATATCCCTTTCCCGGCATCTTTTTACTCACATCTACTTTTGAGCTTAGGTTTTACATGGAATGATGTGGCAATTGTAAAAAGTTTATGGCAAAAGGCAACAAAAATTTCTATATTTCTCATATCAAGAAAGGAATTGTTAATTATCGGGAACACCGCTATAATTGAACCAATAATTCTTATTTGAAGCCAGCATTAAATAGTCCGAATGAACGCCAAACCTCAAAGTTCAAAAAAAATTAATCTGCTGATTACCAATGACTTCCCGCCAATTGTGAGCGGCATTTCAACGGTCTTTTATCAAATCTGGAAACGCCTTCCACCCGACAGGACCATGATATTAGCCCCAAAAGCGCCTGGATGCGATGAGTTCGACAAAAAAGAACCATTTCACATTATTCGAAAAAGAATCCCTACCGGTGAATCTGGCAAGACCAAACTTGTAAAAATGATATTCAATATTTTTTATGCACTCTACCACATAAGAAAGTATAATATCGGTAAATTACACTGTGGCCAGATCCTCTCTGTTGGACCAGCCGGGCTTATCTGCAAAAAACTCTTTGGAATAAAATACAACGTGTACGTCTATGGCTCAGAAACTCTCCGCTTCGGCAATTCTCGGATGATGTCGTGGCTCATGAAGAAGGTTATAGAAGAGGCAGAGGACCTTGTTCCGAACAGTGCATTTACCATGCACGAGTATGAACGATGGGGTATTTCACGGAAAAAGATGGTCATGATAGTACCGGGCGTTGATAGTGTCTTTTTCCACCCTCAAGAGAAATCCAGGTATCTTGTTGATAAATACCATCTGCAAGACAAACAGATTATTATGACGGTCGGACGGCTGGACGAACGTAAGGGACACGATATGGTTATCCGCGCCATGGCTCATGTTGTAAAACAATTTCCTAACGTAGTATATATGATTGTGGGCAAAGGACGGGAAGAACAACGACTCAAAAATCTTGCTGATAATCTAAAACTTCAAGACCATGTTATTTTTACCGGATTTGTGGCAGACGAATCGTTACCCGATTATTATAATCTCTGCGATGTCTTTGTACTTCCCAACCGTGAAACTGAATTGCACGATCAGTTAAAGGGGGATTACGAAGGCTTTGGCGTCGTATTTCTTGAAGCCAGCGCATGCGGCAAGCCTGTCATTGCAGGCAAATCCGGGGGTAGTTGCGAGGCCGTAGTTAATGGCGTAACAGGTCTCATGGTTGACCCCAGAAACGAAGGTGAAATTGGCCGTGCTATTGAGCGCACCCTTTCAGACAAAAATTTTGCCAATCAACTTGGAATGGCCGGCAGAAGCAGGGCAGAAAAGGAATTCGACTGGCAGCACATCGCCAAAACCATGGAAAGCATACTATGAACATTTCAGGCGTTTCAAGAAAGAAGGCGTTTCTCGGCAATATCACAACTGCGGTGCGCAATAAGGCATGGGAATTGTGCCATGATTCTGAAACCATCCTCGATGTATGCTGCGGAAACGGCCTATTTTTCCTACACAGTAAAGAGAAAACCCCTGTAAAAAGGCTATTGGCAGGCGTCGATAAATCTGAGGCGTTATTGCAAGAGGCGAAAAGAATTTTTATAGACAACTGTATTGAAGATATCTCCTTGATCCGTGGGGATGCCTTTCAACTGCCTTTTAAACCAGAAACCTTTGATCGGGTTGTTTGTGTCAATACGTTACTGAATGTGGCTTCCCTCGATATAATTGAGACACTTCTTGTGGAGCTAATGCGGATATGCAAACCCACAGGAAGACTCCTCATAGAAATACGGAATCAATCCAATCCGTATATCCGCTTGAAGTATTGGATGCATTCAAGAAAAGAAAAATTCCCGGTAAGGGCTTATAAGATTGAGGATATCTCCAATATCATTGAACGGCACAAATTCCACTGCACAAGGATTTTGCCCATTGGCTGTCCCGTTGAGTTTATTGCAAAGGCATTTTTAATAGAGGCAGGAAGGAAAAAACAATCATGAAATTATTGACACCATCGGCAGGCACACCAGTTTCTCTTTCTGACATATTCCAGGGATTCCTGTCGTCTCTTAATCAATCTACCACAACCTTTGAATCGGTTATAAAGACATATACAAATAAAAAATATTGTTACTTTACCAATTCCGGCACTACCGCCTTTTATATCATCTTAAAGGCATTAAAAACCATCTCCACGAAAACAGAGGTCGTCCTGCCTGCTTACACGGCGCCCTCTCTGATTCTGCCGATAAAAAAAGCGGGATTAAAGCCGGTATTATGCGACATTTCTCTAAAAACCTTCAACCTGGATATCCACTCTGTTAGTAAGCACATAAACGAGAACACCCTCTGTATCGTCCCCGTACACATGTTTGGGTTACCGATGAACATGGAGGACGTTCTGCAGATAGCACAACAACATTCACTATTTGTTGTGGAGGATGCAGCATCCTCATTGGGCACTACGATTGATAATCGCCCAACGGGCGCCTTTGGCGACGTGGGTTTTTACAGCTTCAACCGCGGGAAAAACCTTTCTACCCTGTCCGGCGGTTGCATTGTTACCGACAGAGAAGAAATGGCGTCCGCAATCGAAACGGCATGCGCCTCACTGCCAGGACTGAGTCTGGTTTCGAAATTAAAAATCACAATGAAATTAATTGCGTTAGCCCTTGCCGTACGACCGTTTTTTTATACGATATTCAACGACCTTATATCCAAATTAAAGTATACAACGCTGCATACTGACTTCGAGAGCTTCGTTTATACAAAATTCCAGGCTGGCGTCGGATGCGCCTTATTTGAACAAGCCTCAAAGATTTTAAACAAGCGGTATGACCACGGCGTGTTCCTGCTTGACATGCTGGCACACATGAAAGGCATCAAACTTCCGGCATTGCTACCGCATGCAGTTCCCGTATTTAATCAATTCCCCGTTCTTTTTGACGATGAAAACGTCAAGGAAAATTGTTTTGAAATAATTAACCGTGCCAGTATCGAGAGCACAAAACTGTATCCCGACCCAATTCATCGGGTATATAATTTGGGGTATGATTTAGACAAAGACCCGTTCCCCAATGCTACTTATTTTTCAAGACGGTTGCTATTGATTCCCATACATCCAATGATGAATATTGAGAAATTATCCACAATAGTAAATATTATAAAAACCCGGCTTGGGGGCTGAATAGTGACTGAACCAAAACTAACAAAAGTGGTAACAATAGTGAAGGGCATTTCGCTATTTTCGCGTCTTTCGTGGGCAAATTCCCATAATAACAGATGATACCCAGAAGAAACCTTATCAGAGCCGTTAAGAAGGCTATAGGTCAGCCCCGATATGCCATGAAGGCATTCGGGCAGCGGGCAAAATCATTCCTGAATTATCACCTTAAGGATGGTTTCAGTTCGTACCCGGAAACCATTTCGTTATTCCTCACCTACCGATGCAACTTACGATGCTCCATGTGCGGGCAATGGGGGATTGCCGGTTCGTCACGGGAATTGCCACCAGAGACCTTAAAATCAGAACTTACCGTAGATCAATTAAAGTCCATCATTGATGAGGTAAAGTTTTACGGGCCTAATATCACCCTTTTTGGCGGGGAACCGCTTCTTTACAGGGATTGGGCTGCATTGGTTGGTTACATCAAAGGGGCGGGGCTCAGGTGCAACATTATAACAAATGCAATGATGCTGGAAAAGTATGCCGAGGATGTCGTTAGTCTTGGCGTTGACGAAATTATATTCTCGCTGGACGGACCTCGTGAAATCCACGATACAATAAGGGGCGCAGAAGGTATCTTTGACAGGGCAACCACGGGACTAAAGGCTGTGAACGCATGGAAGGAAAAGAAAAACTGCCGCACCCCTCTTATCAATATATCAAGTACCATTTTTGAGACAAACTACCTGTATCTGGACAAAATCGTTGATGTTGCAGAAGACCTTTTGGCAAGCGCAATCACCTTCCATCACCTGATCTTCCTCAACCATCAAACATACGCACATCATAACGAAATCTTTACGCGCCAGTTCAATGTCACCTGTCTGGACTGGCGGGGGTTTGTTAGGGAAACACTGCCTGATATTGATGTAGAACAATTACTCAATAGTATCAACAACCTAAAAAAAAGAACCAGGCGGACACTCATCCATTTTTATCCCAACCTGACAGATGCGGAGATCCGCCAATATTACGCAGATTTCAACTTCAAGCCTACCAGTTACAAACATCGCTGCATAAGTCCGTGGATGGTGGCATACATCTTTCCTGACGGGACGGTGAGACCCTGCCAATCCTTAAATTACGTTGCCGGAAATGTCAAAGAGAACTCATTCAGAAATATCTGGAATAATCAAAAATATTTGAGATTCAGAAGCGTTACCAAGAAAAACAAGCTGTATCCCGTTTGTTACCGATGCACTGAGTTATATCGGTTCTGAGATTGTGACGGGTGACGGGTGAAACGACACACGCCACATGGTCAATGTGTTTTTCGAAATCGTGGACTTAGACTTGTTTGTCAATGTTTTGCAAGTAATCCTCGTCTTTGATGATGACAAAGATACACCCTCAAACTTTTCCCTTCGGATATAATTTGTCAATTTGCAACCCTTAGACCTCGCGGTGTGATTAATCTACAAGCATTTCTTTAATTACATCTTTCACCTTTTGAATTACAATTTTGTCTATCTTGCCAAGTCTTTTAACCAACCTTCTTTTGTCGACAGTTCTTATCTGGTCGAGTACAATCCAGCCGTTTTTACCCTGAAATTTTACGTTTATCCTTGTTGGGTATTCATGGGATCTTGTTGTCATCGGAGCAATAATAACAGTATTTATGTTCTCATTCATTTCATCAGGAGAAACAACAAGACAAGGTCCGGTCTTTTGTATCTCATGTCCTATTGTGGGGTCAAGATTAATAAGAAAAACTTCATACTGCATTTTACCATTCCCAATCTTTCATTTCTCTATCCAATGATTCATCCGTAAACAGAGCGTTTTCGTCTCTTTTTCTCATGGAACCAAAAGCCTCTTTCCACCCCTTTCTCGGTTTTTTCTCAACAGGCTTTATAATAAGTTTGTCATCCCGCACTTCAATCTCCGCCTCTTTATCGAACTGACACTGTTTTAATATTGTTTTGGGAATTCTTATCCCCTTTGAATTGCCAATGGATATAATGCTTAACTTCATAGCTGTACCTCATAATTAAGTCTGAGAGTTTTAGAATGTTTTGAAATTACAAAGTAATTATAATGTAATTACATGTGCATATCAATTTGTTTTTGAACACAGGAGGGCAGTGTCTGATAATATTACGTGGAGCTTATTTCTATTTTTCCCTTTCACAGTCGCAATCTCCTCGGGGCGAGATCGTAGAGTTTGTAAACCATTTGGTCAATCTGTCTTTCCACATCGCGGACATTGGCTTGCCTATCACTGTTTTGCAAGTAATCCGAGTCTTTTGTAATGGCCCTGTCCTCACGGAAGTGGGGAAAAGATGTATTTTTGAATATTTCCATTCAAATATAATTTGTCAATTTGAAAGATTCGATATCTTTGCACGATCCATTGGTATTCCTATAAAGACGAACGCCCTTGGCTTTATCACGGCGCAATATGTCGCAGATAGACTTCACCGCCTTGTCCATGCTGGCGTGGGAATTGATTGTTTTCCCATTGGAACTGTTGTTGTTTCTTTTTGCCATGATTATTTATTCCCGTCTATTATATTTCGCATGCCCTCAATTTTCCTCTTAATTCCTTTTCCCGGTCACTGAAAACCATGTTGTTGAACTCGTTGATCTCTTCCAGCCATTGCAATTTGTTTTCTGTGGATAATTTCATATATTCGATTATTTTCTCGTCTTCAAGTGTATAGATAAATCCCTTATCCATTCTTTTCCTCCAGATATTTTCTTACTTTATTCAGCATTTCAATATCGCTTAAATCCTGACTTCTTCCGCTAAATTCTTTCATCTTTACTACATCATCTATTGATGCCAGATAAATATCTATATCCTTCGCCTTTTTCACCGTTCTGTTTTTAAACGACTTTTCAAAATCCAATGGATGAACAAGCACAATATCAATCACCTTATAGTTTTCGTTTTTATGATAAAAACTGAATGCCTTGAGATTCTTATTTTCAATCCAGTCCTTCACTTTGTCAGGATTTGCAAGGTCATCAGGGCTTACGGGCAGGCGCGGAACATAACCTAATTCCTTCAATAGAGATGTTATCTTGAGAACATTTTCTCTGTCCATAGCAATAACGATGTCAATGTCCTGGGTCACCCGAGGAACACCATAGAGATTGACAGACAATCCACCTGCGATAAGATATCTGACCTTGCTCTTATACAATCCTTCCAGTATCTCAAAATAATACATATTCAGCCCTCCCGATCCTCTTCAAAATCAAACACCTCCCGCAAAATCGCACCCGGCATGGCTTCGATGGCCTTCAGTTGCTTATCCGCAGCCTGCCGTGTTTTATTTCCATTATTACTCCTTCCTTCCACAATCACAATCTCCTCTGGCGGGAGATCGTAAAGTTTGTAAACCATTTGGTCAAATTTTTTCCAAATTGTGGACTTTGGCTTGTTTATCAGGGTTTTGCAAGTAATCCTCGCCTTTCATGACAGCAAAGACACACCCTTGAACTTTTCCCTTCAGATATAATTTGTCAATTTGAAAGATTCGCCCCCTTATTAGCAGGCCATGTTGAAGAACGAGGAATAAAAATCGGACAAGCTTATGATCCTTCTGCGCTAAATCATAAGCGACCTTTTCATCGCCGAACTCATCACTCAAGCGTTTAAGTTCATCCTCAAATACATCGGAGATACGCTTTACAAAAATAAGCGGCAAAATGTAATCTTTGAATTTCGGCGCATCCACCGCCCCGCGAATACTACACGCCCCATCCCGGAGCCATGTTTCAAGTGTTTTATATCGAGCATAATTAACCTCTAAATTTTATTTCCTTTTAAATGACTTAATATAGGCCTTCAAATCAATTGCCGGAACTGTTCCGAGTTGTTGAAGCTCAGAAAGCAAATTTAGAAAAAAGAATATTAATGATTCCTCTTTCGCGCTTCTTTCAAAAGAGTATTTGTTGCCTGTGACTCTCTTAAACCAGAAAGCCCCGTCTTGAAGAGAGCAACCAAAATGCAAAAAATCATCCTTCTCTGCTTTAACCAGATTGGTTTTTAAGCTGTCCGATAAATATCCATCTATCGTTAGAATGCCAGCAAGGATAAAAAACGGTTTTTTCGGTTTCTCGATCCTGCCTCCAGCATGAACTATAGTCGCGGTTGTCCGCTTTAATATACGCACAGAATTTGCTTTCTTAGAAGCATATTCGACATTTTTCTTATTCAAAGTCGGCTTGACCTCAATTACTGCATAAACACTTTCAGCTGGAATATATGTTGAACCGTCTTGCTTTAGGATAAATGGGGAGTAATGACGATCGTAAATTACAATATCGAGTTGATCGCTCACATTTCCTTCACAATCAATAACAAAAGCCCGATCAGCGCGATAACGACTTGGGAGATACGAAGTCAACATATTAATCCATTCACACTCACACGCATCACCTTTGGCTACCGGATGAGTCAAGATTTTCTTATTAAGTGAGAGTTTTGACCTCATTTGCTTTTGTAAACCGAGAAATATGTCCCGAATATTTATTTTCTGTTTTCCTTTTACCATACAACGTTACTCCATGATTGTTGCCGTCTACTTTGTCCGGCTTGCGAAGCAATGACTTTTTTCTCAGCATCTGTTAAATCATCGGAAATAATATTGTTTGTATTTGCCGGGTCAAAGAAACGTGCTGACACAAAAGAGGTGGATAGATAATCAAGTACGGCCAAAAAATTATCCGCAAGCCCAGACCGTTTATATTTCAATGCTTCTATTACCGCAAGTTCAAGATAAAACGATGGCAAGTCTAAATTATGGTTCTTGCGCCAGATTTTTGTAAGAATTATTTCATTAATCCGTCCAGAACTTCTAACGTAATTAATATGAGTATCCACATTTGTTTTTGTCCGCTCTCTATTTGCTTTATTGACATAGAGCCAATGGTCTCCTGTGTTTCCGCCAAGATGAACAGCAGGCACCAAATCCACTTCAACGCTATTGTGAACAACATGAACTGAAACATTTTGCTTGCGAGCATTGGGATATCCGTTTTTAGCTATCCACCCATGTAATCCGTCAAAAATTTCTTTAAGAGTATCAGTTGTATCTGACTTTAGCGAAATAAAAATATCAACATCTGTTCTACCACGGATTGCGGTTTCTTTTGCGTACGACCCAGAATAGCTTCCGCTTCTTAATTGCTGACCAGCCCAACGCCTCACAACTTGATATACAGCATTACCAGCATTAGAAGCGGCACTACCTTCCTCTGTAGCTACTCTATTTCGTGCTATTAAATTTTGCAAATATTCATCTGCTGTCATAATTAATCCTTGACGTTATATCTACTCTTTACAAACTCCTCCAAATCCCCAGGCTTTACATGCCATCGACCTATCTTCACGGCACGAATCTGTTTCTCTCTAATAAGCTCGCGCACTCTATATTCACGGAATTAGAGAAACATCATCCCTAATTCCCATCCCGCTTTTCTCCGCCACTCTTTTTGTTGCTGTCAAAGTGGAGTTTTATATTTTAATCAGCCTTAAACGGAAGTCCCTTATTTCTTTCAGATTCAAACTTTTCTATGGAAAAGGTGACGGATTTATTTACCGTTATCCATCACTTAATACTGCCCCACCGACAATAACACACTCTTTCATGTCCATGTTACGCCCGTATAATACAAATATATCCAAATATTCTCAAGGGTGGAATATCCACGGTGCATATCTTATTACCTAATTCATTACCCAATCAATTAGGTATTACTTGGTTCACGCCGTTACACCGTCCAGTTAGAAGTCATATATTGGAAAAATCAATTGCTTGTTGATTAGATTTACGGGCTTGTTCAAGCAAGTCATAGGTTTGCTTGTTTGTACTGATGCGAATGAGAATCCTTATTCTTTCTGTTTTTTCCAGAGCTTTATACAGGGCATGAAATCCGCTGGTATAGGAATAACCAACAAGCACATCGAAAAATCGGGTATCTTTGATAAGTACGCTGAATCTTTCTGACAGATTTTTATTTTCTTCGTTGGTGATAAATGTTAGGTCTGAATTCATTTGTACTGAGACGCTCCATTCAATTTTCTACTTTTCACGTTTTCTTTCTAACTGCGCAGTTTTTAACATACCCTCTGCCTGAAAACTGAAAATATCCTTGTTTGCAGGCTATTACATGGTCAAATACCTCAGGTTTTAGCAAGTTTTTTACAACCCCCTTCATCCCCCTTTGACAAGGGGGATTTGGTTGCGGCTTCGCTACGTTATGAAATCTTATAGGCTTCTATCTTCTCGTATAACACCTTCCGGCTGATTCCCAGGAGTTCCGCTGCCTTGGACTTATTGCCCTCTGCAGATTTCAAAGCGTCCATAATCATTTCTATTTCTAACTGCTTTTGTGCCTCATACAGAGTGCCTGTTGATTTATACTTTTGCAACTGCACAGTAGATTTATTACTTATTTCCTGCGGTAACATGTCTACACCAAGTACACTATCATCCGGGGCAAGGGTAACAATCCTTTCGACGACATTTTTTAATTCCCGCACATTGCCAGGCCAAGAATAATTTAAAAGCAATGTCATAGCCTCAGGGGTAAATTCTTTTACACGCTTCCCGACATCCGCACAGCTTGACTCAAGAAAATGTGCAATCAGCAAGGGAATATCTTCCTTGCGCTCGCATAAAGGCGGAATATAAATGGGCACCACATTCAACCGGTAAAACAGGTCTTCCCGAAATTCCCCACTGCCCATTGCAGTCTTTAAATCCTTATTTGTCGCGGCAAGGACGCGCACATCAATTTTAATAACCTTTATACCTCCTATCCGCTGTAATTCTTTTTCCTGCAAAACACGCAGGAGTTTCGCCTGGGTATGGGGATGCATATCTCCAATTTCATCCAGAAAAATAGTCCCTTTATTTGCCACTTCAAAGAGTCCCTGTTTGGTTTCTGTTGCCCCTGTAAACGCCCCTTTTTCATATCCAAACAGTTCGCTTTCAAGGAGATCTCGCGGAATGGCGGCACAGTTTAAGACTACAAAGGGTTGACCTGACCTTGAACTGTTGTAGTGGAGAGACTTGGCAATGAGTTCTTTCCCTGAACCACTCTTGCCGGTAATAAGGACGCTATAGGGAGCGTTGCTAACCTTTTTCACCAGTTCTAATACTTCCCTGAGCTTTTCGCTTTTGCCAATGATGTTAGCGAAAGAGGATTGTACTTTCTGCTGTTTCCTGAGGTTTTTGTTTTCGGATGCGATACGTTCATTTGCCCTTTTGAGATCGTCAAAGAGTTCGGCGCTGTAAATCAACAATGCCACCTGAGATGCGATACCGGTAAAAAGATCCAGGTCTGCCTTGGAAAATTCGTAATCCTTGCTCTTGCTTTCAATCTGTAATATGCCTAAAGTTTTTTTGGGACATACAAGTGGCGCACACATGATAGAGCGGGCGCCAATTATCTTTATGCTCGTACTGACCCTGGAATCCATTTGCGTATCCATGATGAGCAGTGATTTTCGTTCGCTGATGGCGCGATGCGCAAGCGTCTGGCTCATGACATTCCCTTCTGAAGCCAGCGTATGGTCTTTTGTGTGAATCGTTCGAATGGTCAATTGCGTTTCATCCGAATCTTGTAAAGCCACAAAACATCGCCCTGCATGGGGAAACATGGTAAAAATAATCTGAATAATCTCTTTCAGTAATATATCGAGATCAAAGATATTTCCAATAACCCTTGTAATATCATGGAAGGTTTTTAGCCTCTTTTGTAATCGTTCGAATTCCCCTTTACTTGCGGTTTCACGGCTCATTGTTTCGTCCATAGTTTCAATTGACAATGGATCCTTCGTAGCCATGATAATCTGGGTATACTCGATGGATGGAAATTCTGGTGGATATGGTTGTCCGGACTCGGCGTCGTTAAAGATTAAGGTATATGGCCCGATACAGATTTTTTTGCCGTTGGTTAATGGCTGGGGAGAAGTAATCCGCTCACTATCCAGAAAAACTCCGTTCTGACTGCCCAGGTCTTCAATCAGATACCCACCAGCCGATTTGCATATCCTTGCATGGTGCCGCGAAACAATGAGGTCATCAAATTTGATATCAGTAGTGGATGCGCGACCGATGATGGTAACATCCTTTAAAGGGTGGCTTTTTTTTTGACCGGGAATGGTAACGTCGATTAGTTCAGCCATACGAACAAAAATAATTGCACACTATCAAACGGGAAGACCTCCCCTTTATCCCCTCCTTGCGAAGGAGGGGAAAGAGGGGTGGTTATAAAATTTCACTTAATGTTGTACAATTACAAAAAAGACTGACTCTTTGAGGTATTTTTACGAGCAAAGATTTTTAAAGTGTCAGCAATCGCATAATGTCGTTTCGCGTGGCATAGATTACCAGGGTAATGATGAGGCCAAAACCGATATATTGAGCAATAGAGAGCGTCCTCTGACTTACCGGAGAACCCTTGATTCGTTCGATTGCCAAAAACAGTAAGTGACCGCCATCCAGCACCGGTATAGGCAAGATATTTAAGAGCGCAAGCTGCAGACTCAGGATACCCAGGAAATACACCAGCTTACCAAAGCCCACCTTTGCCGATTCATACGATGCCTGAGCAATGAGGATAAAGCCCCCGACATTCTTCGTCGAAAGCCTATTGGAAAAAAAGCCCTTTAAGGTGAGATAAAGTCTCTGAACGTTAATAATCGCCTTTTTTGTGCCTACGATGCACGAGCCGGACAAACCATATTGTTTGACTTCTATCTTTTCCCTGAATTTTACACCAATACGACCTGCAGCGCTCTTTTCGTCCTTCTGCGGTTCGATGGTGGATACAAATCGCTCATGCCCTCGCATCCACTCAATTACCATGGGTTTCCCATGTCCAGTGGTTACCATCTGCAGGAGGGTATTCCACTCTTTTATTTCCTTTTCATCAATAGAAACAATTCTATCGCCCGGCTTTAATCCGATTTTTTCTGCAGGGAATCCTTCAACAAGTGAATCAACCTTCAACCCGTAAAAAGGTGTCAGACTCCCCAGAAATTCTTCCTTCGTCTTCTCATCCTTGAATGGAATTTCAATCAAATTAACCGTATTATTTCTTTTAACCGTAACGATACATGACTCATCTTTCGATTCAACAACAAGTTTCCTGATATCAGAAAAGCCTGTCACGGGTATTGAATTAATTTCAAGAACCTCGTCACCTTTCATGAAACCAGCGTTACTGGCAATGCTGTTATTTTTCACACCATCTAAAATAGCAGTGGCACAAGAAATACCAAGCATCCATCGGGTAACCCTGGAAGGAATTACTTTTAGTTCAACCTCTTTATTATCTCGCAGTACGGTAAGTGAAATTTCATTCCCCGGATTCACGGCCTCCACCTCGCGGAATTCGTCCTCTGCGGAAATCCGTTTACCGTTTACGGCAGTCACGATATCCTTGACCTGTATACCTGCATCCCTGGC
>JACRII010000169.1 GCA_016235875.1 Planctomycetota bacterium | reverse complement strand
GTGCCCACAATACCGTATAAGCTAACAATCCCTGTAAAAATTTTGCCGGCAATCCCCTTTTCGTTGCGTCCCTGTGTCGAGATCAATCCAGCCGCACCAATAATAGCAAGGTATTTCCCGACACTAACAAGATAACCCGGCACTTTCAGGAAAACAGTTGATATCAAAATCAAAAATCCTGGCAGCATAATAAGCCACAATAGTCCGTCACATATGGCATTCAGGATATTCTTCCTTAAAATTTCTCCATACATCCTGAGCGTGATACCATAAAATTGATTTAATACACCCAATCCTATGGCAATTAAGAGTGCGATAACAGGTTTTGAAAGGGGATCGAGGAGCATGAGCCTTTCTTTTGCTTTTAACAAAAGGTTATCTTCCCCTAAATACATTGGGTTATATAAGTCCCCTGCCCAACCACCAGTCAGAGCGCCAAAAATCATCGTGCTAATACCGGCATAAAGGAAAAGTTTCATGAAGTTGGAAAGCGGTTCTGAGCGCCTGTATTTTCTGACCATCCATGCAGAAAAGGCAGTTAAAAATAACCCATAAAATACATCGCCAAAACAAAGCCCGAAGAAGATTAAAAAAGATACGATGACATAGGGTGTTGGATCGAAGGTAAAATAATTGGGTAGACCGAACATATTAATTAACACTTGAGCAGGTTTAAAAAACTTGTTGAGTGTAATTGAAACGGGCACTCTATCCTTCGGTGACGGTTCTTCATAAAAAACCGACGCATGCGGAAATTCGCTACCGAGCATTGAATCGAATCTTAACCTGTCTGTTGTTTTAACGTATCCAATCAACACGAAGATCCTTTTGGACATGGCACACCTGCGCTGAGCAGTCATCTTGTTTTTCTCGTTTTCCCAATATCCCAATAAAATTTCCAGAGAACGCCATTCGCCTGATAGTTCAAGGAAACGCTGGCGAATGAGATGCTCCTCCCGAACTACATTCGCTAATTCCGAAACTAATTTATCTACGTGATCTTTTACGTTGCCCGGGAGAACGGGAAACGGTATCTCCTTAAGGTCGAATTTTGCGATTATCTTGAGTGCAACGTCTTTATCGTGGTTCAAATATCCCAGAAGGATCTTTAATTTCTCATCGGTTTTTGAAACAATCTGCCATGCAAAATAATCACGGGACTGCTCGTCCTTCAAAAACCGGTTCCATCGAGTCTCCGATACCTGACAGTAGAAGAATGCGGTATTCCGAATGCTCCCGATTCGGGTTAGTTCATCCGCCAAAGGCAAAAAATCAGTAAGCTTGTCTATCTCCTCTTTTCGCTGCTTGTGCTGTTTTTGAAAAACCGAATATTTTTCGTATTGAACCTGACATTCCCTGTAGATGGATTCGATATCAATACGTGAGCATGCCTGATCCAACTCCTTTTGAGTGACCCGCATTGGGATGGGAAAGATACCTTCCACAAAATTTTTCTTTTTTTGGCTAAATATTTTTAAAACAGAAAGGATGGTATTCAACTTTTGGATATTTTTTTCTATTTCTTCGATTACCGTAGGGAATCTCTGGAAATAAGAAATAGAAGCATTGTCAATGTGTGAAAATGTGTCTATGATATGGACGGCATTCAATTGGTAAAGTTGACTGAGAAACCACCGGGAATCTTTCGCAGGAATCGCAATAGTTACTTTATTAAGCCTGTCAATAGCCATACTAGCTCTCGTAAATGTATTTTACTACCCACGTAACGACGTCTTCCATGCTTTTACTATTGATATTGAGGAGTTTCTTTTTTAACAATTCAGATTCATTTCTCAAACCTTCTTCTTCAGACTTTTGCAGTTCGGCGATTCTTGCCTTTACTATTTCCAGTTTTTTACGATATTCATTCTCACAGGTTGTTTCGATAGATTCAGTCTCATGGTGAACGTTGACAATAATCTCTCTTGCCTTCTGCCTGGCTTCATTCAGAATGCGGTCTGCCCCCTCCTCGATCTTCAGGACTTCTGTAATAAGATGGTCACTCATAATTTAACCTAGTATACTTGAATTGTCGCTTATGTTACGTTGAAATGAGTATCGTTTCAAGAAAAAATCCTTTCTTGCCCCGTTAAAAATGTTTGCTATTCATAAAATTGATTTTTAGAATAGAGAAAATTATATAAAATATTCCATTCAAGGAGGCTGCCGTTGATGGGAAACATATCTCCTCAGAAATTAGTCACACTGATATCCAAATACCTGGATAGAGAAAAGCTCATGAAGGAAAATCCCTCTGTCACGAAGGAAATGATCGATGCACTCCTTCAAGACATTTTTATGGCTAAACAGAGGAAAGAACCTGATGATATCCATCAGCCGCATCACGACACTGCGCGGCACAAACAGAAAGATGTTACTGACCTTATCATACATACCGACGGGGCATCAAGAGGGAATCCTGGCAAGGCTGGCATTGGTGTAGCCATCTTTGACAAGAATTATCATCTGCTTGAGGAATTATGCAAATTTATTGGAGAATCCACCAACAATGTTGCCGAATATCAGGCCATGATACTGGCCGCCCAAAAGGCCGTTGCCTATAATGCCCGAAGGGTGACTTTTAAAACCGATAGTGAACTCCTGGTAAGACAACTCAACGGCGCTTACCGTGTAAAAAGCCAAAACATCCTGCCCCTCTATCATGAACTTACGATACTTCTTGGGAAAATACCTGAGTGGAAAATTCAACATGTACGCAGAGAGGAAAACGTCTGTGCCGACGCCCTGGCTAATCAGGGAATTGACTCCTCTCGCTGACAGAGAGATGAATAAAGGTTTATATTTGTGATTTACGAATTACGATTTACGGCTTCGTCGTGAGCGCTCAGTCGAACGATTAAAAAATCATAAATCCAAAATCGCAAATCTAAAATCCAGCAACTTGGCTTGCCAGCGAAGGAGTTTCATAAGCCTCTTTTCACGATAGGGTCAAACGACTTAACCGCGCTATTGATATCCATTGCAATGAGGCTTGTTAATGTCACAAATATGTATAGGGCATTTGAAGTGGCATCCTTACTTGAGGCGTCCCGAAGCCTATTCATAAAATGAATATTAACCGTTTCTAATTCCCTATAAAGTTTTTCAATACCTCTCAAATCCCAATCAGGTTCGGATTTACCTTCACTATAAATGAGCCGTTGCTTAATAAGATAAGTCCCAACCAGGCGATGCAGGGTTTCTTCCAGGTCGGCAAATGGCAGGTGAAAGTAGGCGAGCGGTTTAAGACGGGAAAGAATCGGACAATTTCCCGAAGCCATGATAAGCCCAAAGATTGACTTCAATGCCTCTTGTACATCACAGTTTTTAAAATATGAACGGTTTTTTGTGTGTACCCACACATCGGCCCGTTCGGTGGAAATGATGTCCTCAAATTTCTTTGCAATTTCTTCAATATCCAGAGCGGCTGGACAATACTTGCAGGTTGATACTGGAAGCGGACAATTACTGCACTGGTTACAGTCTAATTTCGTCCAGAAGGCGTGTGTCTCTTTGTTTGCCTCTTCCCTGCGATCTTTTCTGTCAATGTCAACCTCAAACGTATATTCCTTACCATCCTTCAATTTTAAGTTGTAAGTAATATTATCCATATATCACGTTCGTTTACAACGCCTGTGTACTGCATTAAGAAACGACTGATAATTTTTTACAACAGAAGGATACAAAGATGCAAGGAATTTTATCACATACCGTATGGAAGTGCAAGAGTCATATAATCTGTAGAACTGTAAAATCATGGGTACAGAAACTATACTTTTTACAGTAAATAGCTCATTTCTTTTTTTAGTTTCATTATTTATTTTCCATGTTATCATTTTATTATCTGCTCTCGTAGGGGCTGTCCAAAAAGTTATTACCATGTCATTGCGAAGGAGGAACGACTGAAGCAATCCCTTGATTTTAAAAGGTTTCAAAATAGATTGCTTCGCTCACGCTCGCAATGACAGTTGAAAATCGAACTTTTTGGACAGCCCCTCAAGCATGGGAGAGAAAGCTCCCTCGCCCTTTGTGGGAGAGGCTCTGGGTGAGGGGTATTTTCGTATCAATGCTATAAGGATCGTAAAACACTTGTCCAGAATATCAATCTATCTGAAATTTCTAAGACCATTCACGCTGTACCCGCCTGCTGTTGGTATGATTTCTGGCGGAATCACGGCATTTGGTGCATACCCGAAATGTGAATTTTCTCCAAAAATCGTAATCAACATCGCATTAGGTTCCATGATGGCGGCGCTCTTGAATGGGGCATCGAACGCCCTGAACCAGATTTATGACCTAGAAATTGATAAAATCAATAAGCCTCACCGTTACCTGCCGTCTGGTAAAATCACCATAAAAGAGGCGTGGATAATTGCAGCGACACTATTTATCATTTCGCTAATCCTTGCCGGACTGGTAAACTGGCAGTGTTTTATGATGGCAGCCATTGCAACCGTTATGACGTACTTTTATTCAGCCCCCCCGATGAGGACAAAGCGACTGGGGATTGTTGCCAATATTACCATTGCCATACCGCGCGGCGTACTCCTGAAGGTATGCGGCTGGTCTACGGTAAAAACCATTTATAAATATGAACCCTGGTTAATCGGCCTGGTTTTTGGTCTGTTTTTGCTGGGGGCAACCTCCACGAAGGATTTTTCTGATATCAAGGGCGACAGGGCAAACGGCTGTATGACCCTCCCCATCAAGTACGGTGTGAGACGTACTGCATGGATGATTGCCGGATTTTTTATCTTTCCCTTTCTCCTCATGCCGTGGGGAGTTTTTCGGGGCATTTTAACGGGAAATCCCTATGTCTTGAGTATCGCCGGATACTGCCTGTCTCTATGGGGTTTATATGTTGCGGCCTTATTAGTACGGAAACCAGACGAATTGACGACATCGGAGAACCATATCGCATGGAGACACATGTACTTGATGATGATGGCTACACAAGTTATTTTCGCTGTGGCATATTTACTATGAACATTCACCGCAAAGACACAAAGGGCGCAAAGGGAGGCTTAATTTAATGTTAAGGAATTTTAATATTAAATGGTGGCATGGACAAACTTGTTTGTCCGTGCTGAGTATGATTCTTTGCGTTCTCTGCGCCTTTGCGGTGAGTAACAAATCACATGCTGCTGAGATTCCAAAGATAGTTGTTTTGGCCTTTGACGGCGCCGATATGAATCTGACAAAACAGTGGATAGATGAAGGACATCTACCCAACCTTGATAGATTGCAAAAAACGGGGTGTTTCAAACCTCTCGTGCCACCCTATCCGCCGCAAACCCCTGTTTCCTGGGCTTCCTTTGCCACGGGTAAAAATCCGGGTAAAACCACAATCTTCGATTTTCTCAAGAGAGACCCAAAAACCTACATGCCGGATTTCGCTATGAACTCTGTAAGTCAACATCAG
>JACRII010000024.1 GCA_016235875.1 Planctomycetota bacterium | reverse complement strand
GATCTGTGCGCCATCTTCTTCTGTAATCCAGAGTTTGTTTTTATTCATCATCCGGGTGATGCAAATTCGCCATTCATTCTCAGTCTTTGGCTCGGTGAATACACGCTCAAGGGTATGGCATTTTGAGCATTTTTCTTCATATAAAAATCGCCATTCTTTGTATTGAAATTTTTCCTTTGTTTCTTGTGTCTGGCCGTATCCTACAGAAAAAGGTATAAATAATATCAGAAATAACAGAGAAGACCTCACCATAAAGATCATACTATATAAGGATAATCAAGCCCTCCCTCTTCGGTATTTTTGTTTCTTTTGTATCGATGGGCATGGAACCGTTCCAAATGAGCAAAACACGCAGCAGTGTCCTGTTTTGGGTTTTAATCTTAATTTACAATTTTCACATTCATAAAAATAATGACAAGCATCAGTAGGCATTGTTTCTTCCTTTTGATGCCCGCAGTTAGGGCAAGTGATTATGGATTTTAAAATAATCTCTTTTTTCATTTTAATTTTATCTTAACAGCATTTTGGTGCACATGCTATTTTCACATCTGTGTTTTGCAAATTAGATATTAAAAACATCCCTTTATAGGGAGGGTTTGAAAGTTTCCAAGCCGTATCGGTACAAATTTCTACAGGGATTTCTGCTGGATACGTGTGCCCGTCATCATCTGAAACGCTGGTAAAGGGTCCTCTATAGGTCGCATATTGTCCGGTGTATTTACATTCCTTCGACTTCTCGTATTTATACCCCCTTGTAGTTATAGAATAAAACTTAAATCCATCCACTTCCTTATAGAGAGAACGATTCACCACTTCCCGTCCATAAAAACCTAACTTCTTCGTTATATGGAAAAACTCTTCTTCCGTAACAGCCCCCGATATACATTCACTCCATAATATTTTGTCCCGTTTCATGGATACAGGAACTTCCCTGTCAGAGACAATGTCAGATATTACAAATCTACCACCTGTCTTTAATATCCTGAATATTTCTTGAAAAACCTTCTCCTTTTGAGCTGACAAATTGATGACGCAATTGGATGTTACCAAATCGACGCATTCATCCGCAAGAGGTATTTCTTCCAGAAACCCTTTCATAAAACGAACGTTATCAAAACCAAGGTTTCGCACCACAATTTCTTTTGAGGCATTGGCATTTCTCAGCATTTCATCGGTCATGTCTATTCCGATAACTTGTCCATGTTCGCCAACCATTTTTGCCGCAATAAAACAATCTATCCCTCCGCCGGAGCCTAAATCCAGCACACTTTCTCCTGGCTCGATGTTGGCTTGTGTCACGGGACTGCCGCATCCATACGAAATGTTCAGGACTTCCGGGGGAATATGCGATAGGTCTGCTGGATTATAACTGGTTGGACAACATAGTTCTTTTTGAGATTGAATGGCGGCAGTTGCATAAAATTCATTGACCGATTTCCTGACGATGTCTTTAGCTTCCAGGTCTTCATTCTTACAGGTTAATCCTGCTGTTCTACAAGTATAACATGCAGGCGATTCCATAGTATATGGACGGATGGATTCTCTTAAAGTCCAGCCCATCCAGGCATTTGGAGCAGAAATAAGTATGGGACAGACAAAGACCCCTTTACTGGTCACGATACGGCTGGTGGTACATTGTAGATTGTCTATCGGGTAGTTATCAAAGCACTTCCCGGTAACCCGTTCGCTTTCATCGTAAGGTCTGACGAATTCGGCGCATCGTCCCAGGAGAACCAAAGGTAGTTTTTTAAGCCTTAACTGTGGGATATTTAAAGAACGTTCTAACGACTGAAATCCTTCTGCCGTTTCTTTAGTAAACTTTCCATATTTCGACCAATCAGCTACCGTAATAATCGGATTAAAACCAGCATGTACCAGGGACTGAATACCCCTGATTGCTCTCTTAAATGAGCCCATTCCACGAATTTGGTCATTTTCTTCCTCTATAAAACTTTCCAGACTTACCCTGAATTCTAATTTATGTTTGGATATGCGAGATACCCGGGCTAGAGTTTGTGAAAGACCCTCTGTTATTAAGGTGCCATTTGAAAGGACTGTGGTCGTACCGTATTTTAACGCCTCTTGTAAAATATCTGCAATTTGAGGATGTAAAAAAGGCTCGCCTCCGGTAAAGTAGAATTCTTTTACTCCCAGCGTTGCTGCCTCTTTCAAATACCACTGTATTGTATCTATGGTTATCATCTCATGTGTTGTGTTTTTGGGGCCGCAGGAGATAAAGCAATGGGTACACTGTAGGTTACAATGAGTTCCTGTTACCTGAAACCACAACGTTTCGAGCTGTTTTAAATAAACCTTTGGCGTATTAATGGTTCTAACCTCCTTAAATTACTTAAAGGAATCTAATCGATATTTTAATATTGTGTAAATTATTTTAATCCCGGCCTTAGCCGAACCTTTTATCGTCCCTGTGATTTTTGACTGCCCTATGCGTTTTCTATAACGGACAGGCACTTCAATAATACGAAAATTATTCATTATGGCCTTTATTTGCATTTCGACAGTCCATCCAAAATCCTTATCTTTCATATCCATTTGCATCAGGGATTTATACCTGATAGCACGGAAGGGACCTAAATCAGTAAAATGAAACCCAAAAAAAATCCGAAGAAGGAATGTAGCCAGTCTGTTGCCTATACGAGCCCGTAATAATAAAGCTCCTTTTTCTCGTTTCCCGGCTAATCTTGAACCTATCGTTATATCTGCCTTGTTAGTGACAATTGGACGAACTAAATGCTCCATATCTTCCGGATAATCGCTGTAATCGCCATCAAGGAAAACGACTATCTCTGTGTCCGGGTCAAGGTTCAAAAGACCTTTTAGACATGCATTTCCGTATCCCCTCCTGGGTTCACTTACAACGTAAGCGCCTGCATTTTGAGCCTTCGAGAAAGTATTGTCCTCACTTCCGTTATCAACAACAACGATCCGATCTACCATTTTTTTGGGAATATCCCGAATTACAGAATCAATGGCATTTTCCTCATTATATGCAGGAATGATAACTGAAATTTTCGGATAGTTCATCCGCTGTTCTTTCCACTTTATTTACGTATGGCTAATTTTGAAGGACTGGGTGGTTGCGTTCCTCCGTCAGCAAATGTTTCCTTAGAAAGCCATACAGCAACAAAAAATAAAAAGGGAGATATTCCGGTAATTTCAACCAGTGTACTTCTTGCCATACCCATTCGTTGTTATATTCAATTAGTTTTGAAAATAAAGGATAATTCATAAAATAATAGAAAACGACCGTGCCGGTTAAGACAAGCCATGCCCTGTTATGATAAAAACAGAGGAATGGGACGATCCAGGTTAGATACCAGGGGTGTATTGTTGGAGCGAGTATCAACAGGGTACCGACGGCCAGAAAAGCAAATCTTAAAATTGTATCTTCCCAAAGCAAACCGGTATTAAAATATGCTTCGTCTAAATATTTTTTATATAAATACAAGAGCACAGCGCCGAAGATTGAGGACGTAATTATTTTCGATATAAAAGGCGAACCAAGTGATACATAGAAGATCAAAAAATGAATAGAATCGTTGTAACGATATTGAGTCCCAAATTGAAAGAGGGTTGAAAACAGTCCTTTAACAGCGCGGCAATACGGTAAGTATAAAAGTATCATTACCAGGAATAGTATGGCAAGATATCTGGGCTTTTCTCTCGGAATTAGGAAAGGTACGATAATTATGGATACGAATTTTGACATCATTGCCAGACTAATCGAAACGACAGATTTCGCATTCTTTCTTATCGAATAAAAATATAAGGCAAGCACAACAAAAAATATTTGCAAAGAATCGCAATGTCCCCTTGCCGCAAAACTGATAAGGACTAAAGGACTCCATGCATATATTAATACATGGGCAGGTTCTTTCCTCATCACTTTTAAATACTTTATCAAAACAAGAATTGAAAGGATGTCAAAAAGGAGAAAAGCCGATTTTATTGATACAAATGAATGGGAGATAAAATCTGCTATAGCAAACACCATTAATGTCAGTGGAGGATAGATTGTGGTCAGATGTTTATGGCTAATACCAGAGAAGAAATTGTCCCTAAGATGTTCCAGGTTTAAAGATGCAGGGGGTTGGGAATAAGGATTGATTCCATGTAATTGGATTTTTCCTTCCCATAGGTACCGGAAAATGTCGTTTGACGGTGTAGCGGGCAATAACGTCAGGCGAAATACCAAAGAAAAAACAAGAATGATCCAAATAATATTTTTGGAAATGTTGCTGCCTTTCCCTGATAAAGCTGCATTTTTAGAAACAAGAAATACGGCAAAAAGATATGCAACAAAAGCGGCGCTATACATTAAAGAAAACCGTGGAATGTGCTGCATTATATCGCCAAGGGAGGCAATTCGGATACATATGACTTCAATAACCAACCCCGCTATTACTATGGGAATCAACATTTTATTTTCTCTTTAAAATTTTGCAAAAGAGAAAGTATGCCTACATAAAAAAATCCTATTGCATACATCAGTAAAAAAGGTCCAAAAACAAATTTGCTGTCGTTCGTATATTGCATAAATCCTACGAAACAATAGATACTTAAAAGAATTTCACTGATAAAGATTAATGTCATTGGCGAGGTATAGTTTTTTACCGTCATGCTCTTGCCTCTTGTAACTACACCATATTTAGGTGTTCTGATAAAATCACTTTTCATGTTTAATAATGCTTCAAGCACTGCCTTCGTGTTATTGATAGCAAGGCCACATCCTATAAACATGAGGGCCGGTATAAACAAAGACCTTTGCCGCCAATCTTTATAACCTATTTTTTGAGACACTATATAAAGAAATGACGGTGCAAAGGTACCTAATAATGTTAAACACCACAAGATTCCCGTAGCAAGAGAGATTGTCGTATGATTTACTGGCGGTTTTAACAGAAATATTAGTGGATAGGACAGCAAGGCAAGGATAGTCATCATCGGATGAACCATATATTGGTTGAGATGCATAAATGCCTGTGTCTTTTTTATCAAACTATCTTTCGTCTTGAGTATCTGAGGAAGCATTTTCTTGGAAGTTTGTATTGATCCCTTTGCCCATCTATGCTGTTGAGATTTATAAGCATTAATATCTACCGGTAGTTCTGAAGGTGTTACCACATCAGACAAAAATTTTGTTTTCCATCCTTTTAATAGCGCTCTGTATGATAAATCTAAATCTTCAGTTAAGCTGTCAAAATGCCACCATCCAGCATCGATGATTGCCTCCTTCCTCCAGATGCCGGCGGATCCATTAAAATTCATATAAAGTCCGCTCCACGCCCTGGCACCCTGTTCAATTATAAAATGGCCGTCCGTACCGATACTCTGCGCTATTGTTAAGAGAGAGTAATTTCTATTTATATACCCCCACCGTGTCTGGACAAGTGCAACTTTTTCTTTTTCATAAAAGAATGGGATGGTTTTGTAAAGAAAATCTTTATCTGGCACAAAATCAGCGTCAAAGATTGCTATAAATTCACCTTCAGCTTTTTGGAGACCTTCATTTAAAGCACCCGCCTTAAATCCGTCTCGATTTTCCCTCGTAATATGTTTTATGTTGAATCCCATTGCACGATACTTATCAACCAACTCAGATGCTATACCCCTCGTTTCGTCATGAGAATCATCAAGTACCTGGATTTCATGAAGTTCCTTCGGGTAATCAATATTTACAACTGCATCGATTAAACGTTTGACCACGTATCTTTCATTATAGATAGGTAATTGTGTAGTAACCTTTGGTAAATCGTCTTTGGTATGAGTTAACCAGAACTGCCTAAGAAATTCCATATTTTGGAATGATTCTCTTTTACCTTTCCTGAGAAAAAGATACACCATGTAATAATTGTTAATACCGTAGAGAAACAGCCATAACGCAGCCGGACAATAGAAAATGAGAATGAATAGGGTAAATATTTTGCCCATATAGTAGTCGCTGAAAAGAATAAAATGGACCTTCTTTTATTTTTTCAACAGTTCCCTCAGTTCATTCTCGAATTCTTTCTCTGATACGTAACCGACGTGTTTGCTGGCTACTTTGCCGTCTTTTCCGTAAACAAGAGTTGTTGGGTATGCCTGTAGATCGTACTTCTGGGCAATATCACCCCCATCAAGATAAACCTGATAATTGATGCCCATTGCTTTCATGAATGGGGGAACCACTTCTTGTCCATTTTCATCAAATGCAACACCAATGATCTCTAAACCTTTATCCTTATATTTCTTGTAAAGATTGACAAAACCGGGTATCTCCTTCCTGCATGGCGGACACCACGTTGCCCACAGGTCAAGGATCACCACCTTACCTTTGTTGCTCTCAAGCAAGGTATTTAATTCCGCAAGTTTTATTTGCTTAACTGCATCTCCTGCAAAAGAAATTATTGGGGCTATAATCAGGCTCACTGCAAACAAAAAAGCAAAGCATTTATATTTAAATATTTTTTTATTCATGATTGGCTCCATTCTGTTTAAAATGATTACAAATAATTCAAGGTTTCAGCCTTGAAAGTTCGCTTCCGAAGAGTTAATTGAATAACCATTTTCCTAATATCCAATACGCGCCGCCGCTAAATACCGCGGCAAAAAGAGAGCCTACCGACACGTGTGTTGTGGATACGGGCATCCCAAGCTTACTGGCAAATATTACAAGAATACTGGTGACAAGGTTTGCTGTAAAGCCCTGACCGTGGTTTAACTTTGTGATTTTATTACTCATAGTTTCAGCCACTTTTCTGGCATTCAAAAGCCCTCCTACAGCCATACCAAGAGCAACAGTAAACATGCCCCACGGTATTGATAAGCCTTTCATTAATAATAAAAGGGCAACAATCTTTGGGGTATCATTAAGACCCCGCGCAAAGCTGACAACCCCGGCAGAGCAAAAATGCAAAGAATCCAGCAATTTCTGGCTATTTATACCCAGGAAACGTCCTTGATAAATTTCCCTGCAGTTTTCTTCTGTGTCAAGTGCAGCGCCGATAGTATTACCGTATTTTACACTAAGAGCAGGAGCAGGCATACATGACGGAATTGCTTTTCTCTGTTCACCAACACAAATGCACCATTCCTTGGTTATACCTGAGCGAATACGGATACTCCTGAAAATCATATAAAGAACACTGCCGAAAACTGTTGCAATAACAGGACTGAGTAAAAGCGGCATGAAAAAGACGCTGCCCAAAACGGCAAAATTAACCTGCGAACCTACGGCTATAAAACCAGCGCCAACCAGGGCGCCTGTCAGACTATGAGTAGTTGAGATTGGAAACCCTGTAATCGTTGCGACCATAACAGTAATAGCAGCACCAATAGCTACTGCAGTAAGGAATTCAGGAGCAGAGGAGATGCTTTGGGGAACCAAGCCTTTACCAGAAAAGGTCTTCACAAGACCGTATGCAAAAAATATGGAAGCCAGCGAACCTGCAAATGTTGTAATAGTTGCCCACCAGATGGCATATTTATAATTGGTGGTCTTACTGCCAAAAAGCGTGGCGACCCCTTTAAAGTTGTCATTAGCACCATTTGAATATGCAAGAAAAAAGGTAGCTAAAAAAATAATAATCAAGATTATCATCAGAAATCTATCTCTACTTTAAGTGAGTCGAGAAATTTATTAAAGGATGTAAAGAGTTCCATTACACCAAGTGCCTCTACAATTTCCGAATCACTAGCGCCCCTCTTCCTTAGCTCTTCAAATTCTTCATCAGTTATCTTATTGGGGTCTTTGTTCGCCTTCCTGACAAAGGTTATGATTTCTCGTTCCTTCTCCGTAAATTTTGATTTCTCAATCTCACTCTCAATCATTCTAAGTTCTTTGTCCGTAGTCCCGATTGTCCTGAGTGCAGCCGTATGAGCCGCTACGCAATACGCACAACTATTGTCCTTTGAAACCAAAAGGGCAATAGATTCTTTGACCTTTCGGCTCAAACTCCCTTGCATCATTACTGCCTTTACCTTGCTCCAGTTGGCCTTCAATAGTGGAGGAAAATGAGCGTAGGTCTTAAATAAATTGGGGATCTTGCCAAAAGCACCCTCAATTTCCGTAAAGATCTCCTGCACTTCAAAATCATGCTTCAGGACTTGTTCTCTACCTATAACCGAAAGTCTTGCCATTATTCACCTCCTTGTATTTTTCCCTTTATACTAGTGTCAGACTACTTTCTTGCCGCATATATCCGTTAGTGTAAATCCTGTGGTATTAATCCTTTCAGAGATCACCAATTCGGTGGCTTGCCCCTCGATCGAAGATGCTTCCGCACTCATCGTATTTTCTCTCCGACAAGTATCATAATCACAGCCTGCACAACCGGCACAATCAATCATTTCCACCTCTTCTGGTATAAGCAACAGCAAGTAATCCTCTCATAAGAAAGCCCGTTTTCGTGTCGCACTCCCTGTTAAAATTTGACTTAAATACCTTGCTAAAATACTTCCCTATCCTTATGTTAATGAATTTATGTTTTTAATGTGAGTTGAGTATCGAGTACTGCCTTTAAGTCCTTCTTTGATTTCACTCCCGCCATTTTATTCACGACCTGCCCATTTTTAAATAAGATAATCGTAGGTATCGCTGTGATGCCAAACTTGACAGGGGTTTGATTATTTTCTTCTGTGTCAAGTTTACAAAATTTTATCTTTCCCTCATATTCCTTTGCCAATTCATCTATCACAGGTGCTAGTTGTCTACAAGGTCCGCACCATGCTGCCCAAAAGTCAACGAACACAGGAATGTTTGATTTCGATACCTCTGCATCAAAATTAGCATCGGTAATTACAACCACATCTTCAGACATTATTATCCTCCTTTTAAAGTTTTATTTGATGATCAGCACTTACAAAAAGGATTCCTTTTCATTTTCTGAAAAGCTTCGAGGCCTGTTGTAAATATATATATCTAAACTGCTTTATTCTGGATCAGGTCGTTCTGTACAAGGTTTATTACCAGGGCCAGGCAACGGCACTTTGTCTCCACCTGCCGATTCCTCTTTGAGAAGTGTCTCCACATCAGGAAAAGGATATATTGTTAATGCATTGTTTTGCATTAGCCCACCCGTATCTGCAGATGGGCCGTACGTGCTGTAAATTTCTCTTCCTAACATGCGCAGCATTATCGTCAGTTGTCCACGGTGATGGGCTGTATGGGTAATTCTTCTTGTCATGATCCAAGCACGAGAGCGTTTGACATCAAAAAACGGCACTTCTTCTTCCCACCAGGATTTATCTTTTTCTTGTAAGGCTGCAAGTCGTTTCCCTGAATCCGCAGCGTAACGTTTCATAAATTCCAAACGTGTTTCCTTTTCCGGCAAAGGGAAAGCACCAACATTGATTCCCAGCATTTTGGAAAACCAAATATTTTCACTCATACACTGATGCACCATGTGCTCGTGGGTGTTTCTTCCTCGCCTGTCTTTTGGGTTTGGACGCATTAAAATATCTTCATCTTTGAACGTACTCCAGGTACTGAGTGTTTTTATTCGTTCAGTTTCATACGTATCTATTAAAAATTTATATTCCATGAAATTTTCCCTCTTTCCTGATCAATTAGGCCTTCGGCGGCTTTTTACTGTAACCATGTAGCGGCAAGGCACGCCTTGCCGCTACATGGTTTGTTTCCAAATTCCTAATTTATTTCTACATTACTTTAAAGAATTCGTAAAAATGTAGTCATTGCTACTCTGCACACCATGACAGTCAATACACCCGGGAACTTTACCCGCCAGTTTCATGGTCATGCCGCCCATTTCCATAGTCATGACTTTGCCATCCGGTCCAAATTTAACCCAGAACCAATCGCTTGCCTCAGGATTGAACCCTTCTATTTTATGCATCACAGTTATAGCGCCAAGGGTTTTATCAGGCATATAATTTTCTTTAATTATTATAGCCCCTGGAGGCATCTTTCCGTCTTTATCTTTATTCTCAATCGCCTCATAGGCAGCATCATTTACATAGGTAGTTAGCAAAATCCCGTGAGGTTCCTTCCCTTTATAAAAAGCCTCCTTGCCTGGCCACATCTCCCAGTTTTCACGGTAATTTTCACCCTGCATTTTACTCCAGAGTTCACCAGCCATTTTTTCGGCTTTACTTACCTCTTCCATGGACATTTTCGGTGTCTCTTTTTTTGGCATGGCTTCTTTCTTTTCTGGTCTCTCACACCCGATATAGAGAAAGCTAGTCACCAGCAATACTATTAACGATGTTAGTGGAATAATCTTTTTCATGTTCTTTCCTTTCCAACCTTTTTTCTTCACCCCCACCTGACCTCCCCCATCAAGGGGAGGAAATAATTGTTTGAAGTTTTTGTGCTTAAATTTAAGCCTTTCATGGGAATGCTTAATATAAAGTTAAAATTGTTGCTGGATTGAGGCTATCCTTGTTCTGTTAGTTTTTTGATGCCGAAAATCCAGCATTTTCTACAGCCTTTATTAGCTCCTGAGTATTCGCCTTTCCTTTTTCAACTATTACAACCGCCTTTCCTTCGTCGTGACTAACCACAGCATCCTTAACGCCTGTGACTTTAAGAAGCGCCGATTTCACAGTCTTGCTGCATGCCCCGCAAGTCATCCCTTTAACTTTTAATTCAATCTGCTCTTCGTTCGTGGACTTACCCTCCGCAAGTTCATAAGGTTTGGGATTCAAACAAACTGTGTTATCTTGAGGTAAGGTTACTGCTTTAACAACGGATGCACTAATTATTATTCCAAAGGCTACAGGAATCAGGGAAAGATAGCCAAGGTTTAGGTATTTATTCGTATTCATCTTTTGTCTCCTTAATAAAGTAAAAGTATTTAAGTAAAATTCTTAACCTAACAAAACATTAGTGGTTTTTGTGCATACACACCTCCTTACTTCTGTTCGTTTAAACCCCAATTGTAATCGAGATATTTTATGGTAACCTTGTTGTTCCTGATAAATTCCGCATCGTCTGGATTTAAATATCTTGCAATGTACGCTTCTATCTTTTCCCCATTTTGAATAAAATCATCCTTATACCATTTAAAGATGGAAGAGAGATAGAAGATACGGTTTTCCTTATCCAGATAATTCTTGCTTTTGTCATTAATGAAGGATATTGCTTGCGTTTCAAATTGCTCTTTTAGTTTTCCAGCCTTATAGGATTCTGTTAATAATTTCGGGCAACTCATCGATGCGCAGTTAATGGCAAAGTGTACCCTCGGTTCTTGAAAAACTTCTTTGAGTTTTTTATTTTCCAGTTCCCGCAGGGTAATATTCCCACGCTGTGTCTTAAATGTTTTTCGTATAAAAAAACTGTGAGGTAGCCAGCCCACATCAAGGACACTCTTTATTGGATACTCGTCTAATACACCCTTTAAAACAAATGCGTTATAAGCATTTATCCAGAAGGCCAGACGGTGATCATTGGATGACAGTTTATCTGTGTCTGTTGTGGAGAGATATTCAATATATCTATTAAACTCCTTATCGTCTTTTAATTCCTTGTAGTTAACTAATCCATCTTTTGAAACATAACGCTTCAAAACGCCATCGAATACGGAGTCTGGATTATCATTTCCAGATGCATTAACAGTCGTTGCCGCGCCGTAAGTTATCATCAAGACTAGCATGAATGTAAAAAACTTCATTTTTACCTCTATTTGCAAAAGTTCACCACGGAAATGGAAAGAAAACCAGTGAAGGTTAAAAGTCAGAGGTTGGAGGATGCTCTTAGCCTTTACCTTATTGGATAATTCCGTGAAAATCCGTGGTGAACTATATTATCGGTTTGCTATCTACCCAATCATCCTTATCAGCATCTTCGTAAATTTGGGAATCCACCCGGAAAATATCTTTTCAGCATAATATTTGTTCGTTGTCCTTCTTACAGCTTGTGACAATGTTGGATAGACATGTATGGTGCCTGTAATACTTCTCACCCCGAGGTTATTCCGCATCGCCAGAACAAATTCGTGTAAAATTTCTCCACCTTGCGGTGCAAGGACGTGGGCACCCAATATTTCACCATTTTTCGTACAGACGATTTTAATCATCCCTCTGTCTTCACCCTCTATAACAGCCCTATCCAAGTCCTTCACATCATACCGATACACCTTTACCTGTCTGTATCTTTGCCTTGCCTCATCCTCAGTTAATCCTACTCGACCCAATTCCGGGTCGGTATAGGTAACCCAGGGGATCACACGATAATTTGCCTTTCTTTTCATAAAAGGAATCAAGGCATTAGCCACTACAAGACCCGCCTGATATTCGGCAACGTGGGTAAATAAATAGTGTCCTGTTACATCCCCGCAAGCCCATATATTCCTGGCGGTAGTACGCAAGGAGCTATTTACTGCAATAGACTTTTTCTCAATCTTAACACCGGCAGCTTCAAGATTAAGCCCCTCCAAATTAGGTGCACGTCCGATAGCAATCATGAACTCATCGGCTTGAAACGTCTTTTTCTGCCCGCTACATGCAGCCACCACTTCAATGCCTTTCTGGCCTTCATTTTGTTTAACCTGGTCTACATCAACACAGGTATATATATCAATTCCCTCTTCTTGCAGAATTTCTTCCAGGGTATCAGCGATTTCTTTGTCTTCACGAGGCAAAACTTGACCCATCTTTTCTAAAACGACAACCTTCGTACCTAATCTTGCAAATACCTGCGCAAACTCAAGTCCTATTGGACCCGCACCTAATATAATTATTGATTTGGGTAAATAATCCAATTCCAGGGCACTCTCACTGGTTAAGTATTTGATATTCTCAAGACCTTTGACAGGGATGGCAACGGCCCTTGAGCCCGTTGCAATAACAAAGTTGTTGCTTGTAATTTTATGCCCATCAAATTCAAAGGTGTGACGGTTTATAAACTTCCCATCACCAAAGAAAACTTGTACCCCCATCTTTTCAAATCTTTTTGGATCATCATGCACACCAATTTTTGATATCACTTCCCTCATATGGTTCATAATATTTTTAAAATCGAATGAGATGTTCGTCTCATTCAGTCCGTATTCCTTAGATCTTTTTATGAGTGAAGCTATTTTTGCGGAGTGAATCAAAGCCTTCGTGGGAACGCATCCATAATAAAGGCAGTCGCCGCCCAGTTTGTTTTTCTCGATAAGGGCAACCCTGGCGCCAAGCTGAGCAGCTCCACTTGCAACGTTTAACCCTCCTGCCCCGCCACCTATTACCGTGAGGTCGAAATCTCTCACAATGTTTTTCTTTCTTGGTATCTTAAACCAAAATTAAGCGTTTCGAAGACTATTAGCAAACATATACCATGGATTTATTTTGTAAACCGGAAATTGCAGTAGTATGAAAATGCGCTTTTATTAAACGACTCATTTTCGTTCGATCTTTTGATGTCGATGGCTTCTCTTGCAAATGTGCCATGGCAACTCTTGCACTTCCATAGTTCGTGGCCTTTGAACAATCCCTTTTGTCTTTGCATGCCGATGAGTATAAAGTTGCGTTCCATACAATGAGGACATACAAATTCATCTTGTGTAATGTTTTCTTTAGTAATCATGATTAACACCTTGCCTTCTGTTTAGTTTTTACAGAAAAGTTGATAGTTGTGGTTATTCCTTACTCTCAATACGTTTCTGTTTTTTTAATTTTTTGTACAAAGTTGGTACTGATGAAATTAGTATCAATAGCGAACTGGCAATGATCAAGTTGGTCAATGCCCGTTTTCCACTCCCTGTGGTACCCTTGAGAAGAGCATCCGCAAAATAGGTATAAATAAACGTACCGGGTAACATACCCAGGACAGAACCGAGTAGATAATCACGATATTTAATCTTTGAAAGTCCCGATCCAAGATTCAGTCCATTAAAAGGTACAAGAGGGATGAGTCTGAGTGTAAATATAAACCGGAAACCATGGCTGGCAACCTTTTCGTCAAAAGCTTCTATTCTCCCCTTCATAAAGCGTGAGACAAAGTCTCGGCCAAAGTACCTTGCCATTAGAAACGCCAGGGTAGCGCCCAGATTGGAAGCAAGCACGTTATAAGCGGTACCCATCGTCACTCCGAATATTGCTCCTCCGCACAATGTTAAGAGTGAACCCGGAAGAGCAACCATGCATCCAATTCCATAAATAAGAATGAAACCAATTGGCCCCCACCAATGCGCCCTGAGTTGTGTGAGAAGACTCAAAAGTGTGTCTATTTTGGAATACTGTGATAAAGATGTATACCTGAAGGCAACAAAAGCACCACCAATGATACCGAGTAAAATGATAAATTTTATTACTGATTTCCTATCTACCATTAGTTTGTTTTTAGGCCTTTGTAAGCGCTTTTATCATTTTTTCACGATTTAACATCGATACCATAACGTACTGAGTGTCCGTCTCTTTCCATCCAACAATTTGGCAGGAGCCGCAAAACCCGGTACCTGTGTATACCACCATCTTATCCGCCATGACTTCCTTCATCTTTGAAAAATCAATGTTAGAATTACAAATCACAGCCAACGTAATTGGGATATCATCAAGCATGTAAAAAACCAGGGGTACATTTTTGCCGTTAATATGAGTCAAAGATGCACCCACTAGCTGTACATTTCCTTTCATAAAAGGAAGCGTTACTGTTAAACCAGTTTGTCTTTGGAAGTACTCCACAATCGCTTTTGCATTCTGTACCTGTATATTTTCTTCAATGCCAGGCAGGGTTACGCTTAGACCAGTTTGATTTTGAAAGTGGCCTATAATTTCTCTGGCATTCTGTAAACGTATGTCAGGAACAAGCTGCTTCATTATGTAGTCGTGATATTTTGACTCTGCGAGGTAAAAAATATTATTTTTCTTCAGCTTATTTTGTATTACGAAAAAACAAGCAATAAGAATTATTGCTGTTGCTATGCCAGAAACTAATGCGAATCTGCTTCTCAACAAGAAATTCTTTATAAATTGAGTGAAGAAGTTTGGTTTTCTTTCTGCGCTTCTCAAAATTATTTGCTCAAGGTGTACAGGGGCTTTTACCTTGCAAACAGTTTCTTTCACTCTTTCTTGAAGCAGCCTTTCCTTTTCTATTTTCAGGGCGCATGCATGGCACATATTAACATGTGCCAGAACCTCGATATTCCTTTCCACATCGAGTTCGCTATCGAGAAAGGCATAAAAATATTTTCTTACATCTGTACAATTCATTTCTTATTCTCTTTCGTAACCGTGTTTTTTTGCATAACCTGTTAATTTTTCCTTTAACATCTTTCGTCCCCTATAGATTCTAGACATTACTGTCCCGATTGGACAGTTAAGCATTTTGGAAATCTCCTTGTAGGAAAAGCCCTCTACTGTCGAAAGTAAGATCACCAGTCGAAAATCATCAGGTAATTCTTCCAGTGCTTTTTTTATATCTGAGTCCAGCCATTCATCAAATTCTGTTTCATTTTCTGCAATAGGGGACGTTAAGACCTCTTCTTTTATTGATTCATGAAAGGACTCAATGCTGTCAAAATCAACCAAAGATGGTTCTGTTTTACTTTTCCTATATTGATTGATGAAAGTGTTCATTAATATTTTAAATAACCATGCCCTTTCATTATTTATTATTTCGCCGTTCTGGAGAGATTTGAATGCCTTTAAATAGGTTTCCTGAACCAGGTCGTCTGCATTATTTTCATTCTTAACAAGATATAATGCAGACCTGTATAAAGCATCTATATGAATAAGAAGGGAATCTTTTTGGTTCACGTTTTGTTATAAGTAAAATGAAAAAAGTGCTGATATTAAAAATCTTTACCGACTATTTATCTTAAATAAGTCAAGTTCTGAGAGAAATAAGAAAACGACAAATTTCCAAATCCTTCCGGAACAGATTCAAAGGATAGCACATAAGAGAAAAATTGGAGAGTCTGTTATTTCTAAATACTTTTATAAATCTAAGTCTTTTCCTTACTGGTAAACGTAATGTTATGACAAATAACAATCGAGATATATTCCCACAAAATAAAAAATTCTTTTTATAAACAAATACTCCTGTATTCAACTTTATGACCGACAAAGTAGTTTGACACCCATAGCATATTATGATATTATCCGCTTATAATATAAAATAATTGTTGAAGCATGTGAGCAATTATTTTGATGTTTAAGAATTTCCAAACTGGTAGCGTAACCGTTCCGGTTGCGCAAATGAGAAAGCTGCCGAAGGTGGCCTAATTTTATCTATTCAAAAATGGAGAAGATGAGTCTTGGTAAAGGAAAAAAAAATTGTTGTCGTAGGTTCCAGAGGCAGTAAACTTGCACTAATCCAGACAAACTGGGTTATATCAGAACTGAAACGATTAAATCCCGGTCTTGAATTTCAAATCGAAAAAATTTCTACAAAAGGTGATAAAATCACAAATGCACCCCTGTCGCGTTTGGGCGGTGTTGGTTTATTTACCAAGGAACTTGAGGTTGCATTAATCAAAGAAAAGATTGATATTGCCGTTCACAGCGCTAAGGATGTTCCGACGGAACTACACGAAGGATTGACCATTGGCGCAACACCCAAACGGGAAGATCCTCACGATGTTCTTATCAGTTGCAACAATGCATCCCTTGAAAAACTCCCTGATAATGCGCGTATTGGCACAAGCAGTCTTCGCAGAAAGGCTCAATTGCTGGCTTTCAGGGAAGATTACAAAATCCTGGATCTCCGTGGCAATCTGGATACGAGGCTGAAAAAACTTGAAGCGGAAGACCTGGATGCCATTGTCGTAGCCCATGCAGGATTGCTCAGGATGGGTTATACCGGCCAAATCAGCCAAATTATTCCCTTTGACATTATGTTACCGGCGGTGGGGCAGGGTTCGCTGTGTATCGAAATCCGCAAAGATGATACTCGAATACAAAAAATTGTTTCTGCAATGGATGATGAACAGACAAGGATTGCCGTAGAAGCAGAAAGGTCTCTTCTGGCAAAACTCCAGGGCGGATGCCAGGTACCTATTGGGGCGTATGCAGAGGTTCAGGGAAAAGAAGTTTCTATTGAAGCGATCATTTGTACGCTTGATGGCGACCATGCTATCCGCGACAGACACAGTGGACCCACAAATCAAGCGGCGAAGATAGGAGACGAACTCGCCCAAAGGATGCTGGAAAATGGCGGATTGAAAATTTTGCATGAGGTGCGCAAGGAATTTCAAGGGCGCATTGACCATATATAAACGGTTCAGGTTACAAACCTGAACCAGCTAATGACCTGAATGCACTAATAAGTAATAAAAAAAGCCCATGATAATTGATCATCATGGGCTTTTTTATTTTACGAATTCAGTTTTAACTTTTTATAAAAAGCTAAAAACTGCTATTTTAAAGAAACTTTTTCAATACGTCCTTCTCTGCGTAACCTGGCTGCTTCAGATTGGATTTTGGTAAATTCCATCATCATAGGAGCCTGACCCCACCACCAGGAGACGTCCTGCTGTACATGCGCAGTTCCTTTATAACCTTGCAGTTTATACCAGAACCACAATCTGTTATACATGTTCTCGATGTTCGATGGATTGTCCTGCTGCTGCAAGAACATACCATAAACACCAAGTATCGGACCTACCACCGGGAACTTACCCTTTAAAGTCTTAAAGGCATTATAAATTGGCTCGCCAAGGAATGCCGGACTGAGTTGCTTTTCGATCCCATCGCTTAAGGGGTAGGGATCCCTATCGGCTGCGCCGGGATATAAAAAGCCATCTGCAATCAAATCTTCGACGACCTTCTGTGCCTTGTCTGCCAGGGTGTGTGCCTGGAACATGAATTCGTCTAACGATTTCAAATAGGTATCGGCAAAACGGTCACTGTGGCACTTGGCGCAGACTTCTAGCCAATAAGACCTCTTTGCCACGTTTTCTTCTGAATAGATATCTATCTTGTCGGGAATAATCTTGATCCCATAAGGGTAATCCTTCAGAGAAGAGGTGTACTCCAGGTTCTTTGGCGGTACAGTTCCCATACGCCAGATACCCTTCATTACCGGGTTGTGGATAAACCGACCATGCTTCTCGTACATGTGGCAGAACTGGCATGTTGGGGTGCGATAGTCCTTGCCTGGCCTTACTTCTGATAATGGTCTGTTGAAATCATAATGTTCTCCTTCTTTTTCATAAATGACGCCATGCTTTGATTCCCCGTAAGATTCCGAATCTGGATGGTCAGGACCCATGTGACAGGTTATACACGCCTCTGGCTGTCTTCCTTCTGCAGCGCTGAACTTATGACGGGTATGGCATACATCGCACTTCTCTGCGCCTGAGTGGCATAAGTCGCAGCCGTGTTGTCCATAGAGATAACCCCTTCGGGCTGCTTCTGCATACCAAGGTACAATGGTATTTGCCTCCCATGACTGAATGTGATTGGGACGGCCCATCTCGCGTTCCCTCAAGAAATCATCAAATTGCGGTCTGTGGCATTCACCGCACACCTCTCCTGTTGGCATTCTGATCTGTTTTTTCTTTGTATCAGCATGGCAGTCGAAGCAGTGGACTTCATTTAAAACCCTGTTGGTGCGTTTCTCGATTTCGGCCGTTCTGGCAGATAGATATGGAGTGCTCTTGGGATTTTTATGTCCTGAACTTCTCCAGTCTCTCACCACGCCTGGTGTTGCTTCCTCATGACATGTTACGCACAGGTCTCTTCTTTCTTTTTCAATAAAGATGGAATGGTCAAGATTCTTCATGGGTTCATAATGTCTGTTGGGCTGCCAGTACATATCCAGCATCTGTGGTTTGAAATAGTCCTTGAAAGGACCTGAACCCTCTTTCATTCCAACGTTATCTTTATAAACAGCCCGATACCAATCGGGCGTCCCTTCGTACAAATCTGGCGGCGTCTCCTTCTTAGGTGGTTGTTCAGCAGCCCAAGCCATAGAAGTGAGCGCCATCACCGCAGATAAACAAAAACCTAACCCTAATTTTTTCATTTCATTAACCTCCGTATGGTCACATATTAGATGTTATTTATTTTATTTGCTCGTTTCTTCTGGTTTAATGAGCGATATTACGTAATGGGTTAAACACCACCTTTGTTCGTCTGTAAGCTCTTTGGCAAAAGACGGCATAGGAGTGCCGTTCAATCCCGTAGTAAATCTCAGGTAGACGTCTCTGGATGAATTCCCACCCTTAAATTTTCCCGTAGTAAAATCGAAGGGTTTTATGGGAAACCCAAAATCGTCTTCCTGCTCTGCTGCACTGGGACCGTCTCCGCGCCCTTCAACACCATGACATTTCCAGCATTCCAGTTTTTCTTCGTAAATCTTCTTTCCTTCGGCAACGGTCTTTTCTGTTGGTCTGACTTCCAGTCCGACAGCAACAGGTGCCTCCGGCTTCCTGACTTCGAATGCCTCAGAGAAACTCTTGAGGACGGGAATTACCGATGCGCGCTGTTGCTCCGTCAAAATATCCCATGGGATCATCGTTGAATTTGGCACCCCATAGGAAATCGTTCTGTAAATATCTTCATCTGTGGGGAGTGAACCGCTTGGGGTTGTTCTGAATTTATAAGCACCCCTTGTAAAATCACGTGGTTTTGGAAGCATCGACCTTGCAACAGGTCCGTCTCCCTTCCCTTCCTCACCATGACAGGCGCTACAAAATTTCTTATAGGTATTTTTACCATCCTCTGTAACCTCTGTTGGTATATTAAGTGCCTTAGCAGTTATAGGCGCAATACCTATTACCAGTGCTGCGCTTGCTGCTGCCGTAGCGCTCCATAAGCCAACCTTACTCAACAAAGCTTTAGGTTTCATATTATGCCCATCCTCCTTTCTGAATGCTATTTTATAAACCTAACCGATTGTTTTAACCAATACAATTTCTTGTTTATATTTTAATACTGAGAATAAACAAATTCTATATTTGAAAGTTCTTTTGGATTTATTTTTACCTCCTTTTCTAGTTTACCTAACTCTTCATGCCATACCTGGAATTTATACGTACCGGGTGGAATATCACAAATTTCAAAATAGCCATTCCTGTCGGTTATGTCAAAGTATGGATTATCCAGAACGACAACCCATGCATACGATTTTTTATGAAGGTCACAGGTTAGTTTAATAGTTTCCGGGTACTCAAATGTTTTTGATATTCTCTGTTTATAGGTTGTGCCAAGATTAAATGGCTGGTTTTTAATTGTACTGGTATGGACAGTATGTAACTCTTCGTCTCCATTTAAGATGTCTATCGTAGTTCCTGCCGGAATTGCAGTAACGTGAGGGATGAAGTTATTTCTCTGTTGGTCTATAATCGGGTGGATCGCTGGTATCGCCTTTTTCTTACCCCTTGTAATATCCGTAATCGAAACAATAGCGTATTTAATTCCATGGTTTATCATACTAACGGTAAGTTTTTCGGTAGCAGTTTTAGAGGTTTCTGGTAACTCAAAGTCGGCATAAAGGTTTAATGACAATGTCGTTAAATCACCCATGTATTTCACGTTTCCAACAACAGTACCACCGTCTTTAACTTCTACTTCGGCATAATTATCTGCTAAGGTATCTTCTGAAGATATAACATTCCAGCTTAAAAATCCGAATAAGGCGCAGAGAAAAAGTAGTTGTTTCATCTATAAATCAGACTCTTCGCTTCTCAAAGAGTGGATATTGTTCCACTTTTCGAACGAGCGAGGCAGTTAGTGAATCTCCTTGTTGAAATGCATAAATTGAATTTTAATATATTTCATGTAACTCATACAATAACAACCTCGTATAGATGACAAAAACCGTTCCCACTTAGTAGCAAAAAACAAAAAAACTTAAAATATCTTCTAAGTGGTAAATTTCAGTAATACTTAAAAATTAACAATACTTTTCTTTTTGTGCACAAATAACCCCACTGGGACATGCGCAATTTCACAAATGAAATAGTGTTTTCATTTATAATTTTTGATTTCATTTGTCGAAACATAAGTTTCATACTCATGAAAAGATAGACTTATTTTTTTATGTAGCGTTGCAGTGGGCTATCGGTTATGGCAAAGGTACCTTTATCAACATTCTTTCCATCGTCAAAGAGGAGGTAACTGTACTTTCCATAGTGTGGAAGCTTGAATCCTACATTTTTTATCGTATCCGAACTGAGACCTAAAAATAAGGCAACACCTTTATCTCTGTTCTTAGGGTTTCTGGATGTTACGAGAAGGGCGTTACCGGTATCGCGGTATGGAACTTTATTAACCATAAACGAGCCTTCCTCAATTGTGAAATCTTTGGGTAAATTACCGACAAAAAATTTCGCAATCTTGTTCTCTGCCAGCCCACCCAGAATGAACAGGCTTTTTTGTGTCATTTCTGTTTCCGTAACCTCGGTATCGGCCTTTATGCCCCCGCCTTTTTCTCCTAAAAGTTCCGCCAGGTTTTTGTAGGCTGCCTGTAAAGCGCCTTCGCCGCCAGTCGGGTACACGATGACTTTTTCATTATCACCCAATATGAAATCTATCGTTGGCGGAATTTCTTCTCTATGCAAACGCCGGAATACATTGCATTGAGGGTCTATGGTGATATGTACGGGTTGGGATGATGTTTGGATAACAACGGCGCTGGACGATTCTTTTATTTCCGTAACGGTATAAAAATTTCCGCCGTCCAGTTCCATCTGGATTGGCACAAAAAGGTGATACGGTTCGCCTTTCCCTAATAATGTTTGGGGACATGTCTGGATGACCTCAATCCTCGTCAACCAGCCATTGCTCGACTGAGTAACTTCAGTTTTGCCCATTTCGATAAACGGCGCTCCTGTTCGGTTAACCCACTGCCCGAAGAACCAGGATAAGTCCGTTTTGCAGGTATCTTCAAATATGTCCTGAATATCTTTCCAACTGGCCTGCTGCCAGATTTTATCTTTGTAAAACTTCCTGAGCGATTGATAAAAAAGGTCATCTCCGACCATTTGCCTCAGCATGTGGAACACCATCGCCGTCTTTCCATATCCAACGGCCTGGGTTGCCTGGTCTTTTCTGCCGAGAAACCGTTTTAAAGGAAAATCGTTTTGCCCGGTTACGTAATTCGTATATTTTCTGCAGATATTTTTGCGATAATCATCGGCAGAAGCAGTGTCTTTGAGTTCTTTGTAATAATAATCAGCCATGTAGGCGGTCAGCCCTTCACACCAGTTTCCCTGGGATTCATCCACAAAGACCGAGTTGCCCCACCAGTTGTGCAGAATCTCGTGTCCCAGCGAGGTATCCACGATGAAGGGTAATTTTACAACGGTGCTCCCCAGCAGGGTAAATGAAGGCATGCCATATCCCGTCTGGAAAAAATTTTCGACAATGGCGAACTTTCCGTACGGATAGCTTCCCAAAAGTTTCTGGTACATATCCAGATAGCGTTTTGTGGCGTTTATGTATGTTTCTAACAGACCCTCTTCTTCAGGAAAGAAATAGGCGTAAATATTAATTCCGTCATGCTTGATACTCGTTACTTTATACCTCCCTGCTACCAGATGGCAATCTTCGGATACGTTTTTTTCTTCCCACGTTGTATAAATCTTGTCTGTGTCAGATTTTTTGCTCACAAGGGTACCCTGCGTCACGGCCTCATATCCAGCAGGCGTAGTAATAGCTATCTTGAAAACTGCCAGAGAGCCAGGTATATCCGGATACCAGGCGCATGCAGGACTCAGGTAAACCCCTTCTTCGCCAATAGTGCCGCTAGTTTCTCCCAAATCCTCCTTTTCCGGTGAACCAGGCTTTTCAAAAAGGGTTCCTTCATAAGCAATATCTAGAATTACGCTTTCGGATTGTTTCAAATCCGATGGTATTGTAATCTCCAAACGCTGTCCATCTCCATTCGATATAGTCTTAAAATCTAACTTTCTGTTTGAGACACTAACTGACAGGATTTGAAATGACTTATTTATAAAGAAAGAAACCTTTTCAGAATTCTCGTAAGGCATAAGCAGATGGTCAATCGCCTTTAACTTGTGATCTTTCAAGAACAGTTCAATCTCAATATTGTGGTTCACAATATTGCTTTTACCAGCCTCATTAGCCCATATGCTATATGCAGTTGTGATTGCTAAAATACACAATAAAGGCAGAATGTACCACGTAAACCTTATAGGAAACATATTGACACTCCTTTTAAGTTGATTTTAAAACCTTCACAAAACCGAGATAACAAATTACGATACATATTTAGAATACAATGGTATATGGAAGGATTGAAAAATAAGGGAAAAGTTGTGTTTTTGTTATGCTTAAAGCTAGCTAAACCTAGCCCATTTATTCTCGTGGTTAGTACAAAGAAATAAATGATGCGCTACTTGCCAAACGATGCTTATTTACCAAAAGAAGCTTTTAGCATTTTACTCAAAGGGCATGACCAGATTCTTTTAGATATTTAGAGCTTATCCGTAAATAACGCCAACTTTTCTCCAGCAAATAATAGCTGCGGCCAAGTGTAGAAGCGCTTCGTAGGTCTCGCCAAGTTTTTCATACCGTACCAGCAACTTCCTGAACCGGTTAAACCAGGAATGCGCT
>JACRII010000168.1 GCA_016235875.1 Planctomycetota bacterium | reverse complement strand
TTGAACCACAAATTAACGTGTCAGAAAGAAGCGCTGAAAGCACCATCAAGGTGACCGTATCTAACTTTACACCTACAAGAATTAAAAACCTCCTGGCGCAAGTATTTTTAGATCAAACAAAAGTAGCTCAGGGATTTTTCAATATGGACGCTAATGCATCGGAAACAAAGGAGTTTTACTTTAGCGTGGAAAAGGGAAAAGGCCACACCGGTTGGGTTGAGATTTCTGAAGACAGCCTGAATGTGGATAATAAACGATATTTTGCCATGAATACATCAAACAAACTGGATGCCTTACTGATCGATGGCGACCCCAAAACTAATATCTACGAGAGTGAAACGTTTTATCTGGAGAAGGCGTTAAATCCCGGCAGAGAACATGCATCCTCTATCAAACCAACGATATGTTCCATACACGAGGTTAAAAACTTCGATTTTACGAATTTCGATATTGTCTTTTTATGTAATGTTGAAACCTTGCCGCCTGAAAAGATTCATGAACTCGACAAGTTTGTCAAAGAAGGTGGATCGGTTATTTTTTCGCTTGGGAATAAGGTGGATGCGAATTACTACAATAATTCATTTAATACTTTACTGCCACATCGACTTCATACGACGAGGACTTTTTCCAGCGATAGCCCTCTATCAGAAGATCAACCCCTTCATCTGAAGTCCACAGAACCCCTACACCCTGCTTTACGTATTCTTTCTGAAACGAATATGAGTACATTGTCTTCCGTGAAATTTTATCGTGTATTTTATGTCGACCCTGCACTACTGGGGAATTGCAAAACCATATTGTCATTTTCGGATGATACCCCTGCCCTCATTGAGAAGCAAATTGAGCGGGGAAGATGTGTGCTTTTTACATCATCGATAGACAGAGACTGGACGGATATGCCAGTAAAACCCTTTTTCCTGCCGCTCATACAGCAATTGTGCAGATTTTTAACAGGAAATATTGCGGAAGAAATTCAAGGTGAAACGCTGGTCAAGCGCGAATGGCAATCTCCCTCCCCCGAGGACATTAACAGCTTAGAAATAACCAATCCGGAAGGCACAAAAGGTGTATTGCAACCTCAACTGATCAACAACGAAAAGTCTTTTTTATACAACGAGACAAATTTTCCGGGGATTTATACTGTTACCGTAGATGGGAAGCCTCATCCGCAATTTCCCCAAAAATTTCCTGTGAATGTCGAAACCACTGAATCCAACCTGGCTAAGATAACTCAAAAAGAACTTGCCGCCCTCATGGGAGGAACAAATCTCACCATAACAACATCCCCTGTGAGCGAAGGCAGCGAAGTACTCATGGGCAAAGCCAAAAAGACCCTGTGGGGAACCCTCCTCTTTCTCACCCTCTGCATCCTCTTTGTTGAATCATTTGTTTCGAGAAAATAATATTTATTGACATCCCTGGATTTTTTAACTAATATTTTACTTTAAGTAACAATCATTTTTGTTTATTATTTAGTAACAGTTCAGCACCCCCACCTGACCTCCCCCATCGAGGGGGAGGAAACGTTTTTCCCCCGCCCCTGGTGGGAGGGGTTAGGGGAGGGGGGGGAACTGTACATTATTTAAAATAAATATGGAAACGGTAGAAAAATTAACTGGAATACTCAGAAATCACGGCATGAAAATCACGCCGCAGCGTTTGATGATCTTCAAAGTCTTGGAGAATAATACCTCACATCCGTCCGCTGAAGAGGTCTTCAAAAGGGTAAAAAGGGTTTATCCTGCGGTGTCGTTTACTACGATCTATAAAACCTTAGAAACTTTACGAGATTTGGGAGAGGTGAAGGAACTCATCATAGACGAAGACCGCAAACACTATGACCCCAACATCAGTACCCACCATCACGTCATCTGCTCTTCCTGCAAAAAGATACATGATATCTTCGAAGACTTTTCACCCCACATCAAGTTACCTGACTCCCTTAAAAAGGATTATACGGTCTCCGGATTTCAGATATCCTTCCATGGCACCTGCAAGGAATGCGCTTAGATCTGTTTTTAAACCACAGATTTCTCAGACTTCGTCGTGAGCGCTCAGTCGAACGATTGCACAGATAAAAACACACAGGACCTGTGAAATATAGATTTTAAGAAGAATCTTTTTGGTACAAGAAACAAGCAATTCAGTTAAAAGAATACCCTATTTCATCCAATTCATTCCCTTCCCTCTTCGCTTCCGCTCCGCACGGGTTTACTTGAACTAAAATAACATTGTAATATGTTATTGAATGTTTTATACTCCGCATTAAATCTATAGAAAATAGCCTAAATAAACCAAGTACGGAGGCTGCCATGATACAAAGAAATTTTGTTGTTTTTACAGCATCAGTATTTCTTTTTCTGATAGTATTTTCCATCCCATCTTTGATAGCAAGCCAGGAAAACCCAAACAAGCCATCATTCAAAAACTCATTTCCGCAATCTACAATCCAAAACTTGTCCTCGACTTCGACCGGGAATCCAAAATTAGACTCGACGGCATTTGCCCAGAAAACAAAGAAACTCCAAATACCCTTTATAGCCAACAACGGTCAGGTAGATAAACAGGTAAAGTTTTATGCAAACACCTTCGGCGGGACAGTGTTTGTGACGAAGGACGGCGAGATTGTGTATTCGTTGCCGAATAATAGTTCAGATGTAGAGACGCAATGCCTTGCGTCTTTAATGCATTCGCCCAAGGGGATACGCGATGAGGTTGGTATGTTGCATGATTATCATGTATCAGACATCATGCATCCTGCATCATGGATCGTAGATCATGATAAATCCGAATTTCAAAATCCTAAATCAACAAGTTCCGATTCTAAAAACCTGAAATCTTCAAATCCAAAATCCCCAATCCAAAACTTGTCCTCGACTTCGATCGGGAATCTAAAATCTGGAGTTGCCATTAAAGAGACGCTTGTAGGCGGCAGAGTTCGGGAGATAACTGGAAATAAAAAGGCTGTAACAAAGGTGAGCTATTTTAAGGGAAATGACAAATCTCAATGGAAAACCAATATTTCAACATATGATGTAGTATCGCTTGGAGAAGTCTACGACGGTATAGAACTCAAATTAAAGGCGTATGGAAATAACGTCGAGAAGCTTTTCTGTGTAAAACCAGACGCAATCCCGATCAGATTAAAATCAGTCTGAGTGGCATACAGCCCCCCAGAATCCCCCTTTATTAAGGGGGGCGGTATCAACAATTCCTCTTACAAAGGAGGGACGGACGAAAAATCCCCCTTAGAAAAGGGGGCAAGGGGGTTGTGGGTAAATGAACATGGTGCGCTTGTGGCAGAGACTGAGCTTGGTCCCTTAAAATTTACAAAACCCATAGCGTATCAGGAAATAAACGGCAAACGAGTGGACGTTAGTGTGGAGTACAGGGTTGAGAGTTCTGCGGCAGAAAATAAATCCTCAAAACACAAAACTTGCAACTCAAAACGTATGTCCACAAATCCGAATTCCGAAATCGAAAATCCGAAATTGGGATACGGTTTTATGGTTGCATCTTACGACAAATCCCACGACCTCATCATCGACCCCCTACTTGCTTCCACTTACCTAGGCGGTACTTCCAGAGATGACGCAAATGCCATTGCAATAGATGCCAGCGGCAATGTGTATGTTACAGGACAAACGTCTTCATCAGACAGTCGCACCCAAAATACATTAGATTTTCCCACCACCATCGGTGCATACGATATCTCTTTTAATGGTGGCGATCATGACGTTTTTGTCTCCAAACTGGATGGCTCATTATCCAGCCTCTATGCCTCCACATTCTTGGGAGGATCAGACGAGGAACTTAGCTATGCCATGGCCCTTGATGCCAGCGGCAATGTGTATGTTACAGGAACAACGGCATCCTCAGACTTCCCCACCACCAGTGGAGCATACGACACCTCCTTTAATAGTAGTGATGGTGGTGACGTCTTTGTTTCCAAACTGGATGGCTCGTTATCTACGCTCTCTGCCTCCACCTATCTGGGCGGTTATTCCTATGATTATGGACTTGCCCTTGCAATCGATGATAGCGACAAGTTGTATGTTACAGGAATGACGACTTCATCAGACTTCCCCACCACCAAGGGTGCGCGCGATACCTCTTATAATCATAAAGCAGACGTCTTTGTGGTAAAGTTTGATAGCCTAAATAAGAAAGGGATGCTCTACGTCTTTGTTATAGATGTTTTCGGAAAGCCTATTGAGAGCGCCAAGGTAACACTGAGAGGGCAAAAGGTTAAAACAGAAAATACCACTGACCAGATTGGATTCTTAGCGTTTGAAGGACTGGATGCGGGCACATACAAGATTACCGTAAAAAATTTGAAATATAAAACAGCTAGAAAAGCAGTGAAACTTAATAAGGGAGAGGAAAAGGAAGTGGTAATAACCATGAATGCAAAAGACTAATACTATTCACCATGGTTCGAGTAGATCGAAAGGATCACATCTTAAAAAACAAAAATTGATATTTTCTATTGCGTTATTATAATGCTTTCTTACCAATTATTTAAGAATTAAGATGTGACCCTCACTCCTCACTCTCACTCCTCACTCTGCCCCTATTCGGGTTTCTCCATATTATTCATTTTATGGTCTAACGCTTAAAATCAGCGGTGCGTTAGCATCCGCTGGATTAATTTGCTAGAGAAAGATATTCTATATTCAGAATATCCTCATATGGAATATTTTTATTTTCAGCATTAAAACAAGTATTAGAATGTATCGATAATCTTCTGTCTGTAATCTTGCAATAAATGTAATATAATGCTGCCTCAATACAATCTAAACCAAGTTTTTTTTTGCTTTTGAATTTCACGATACATGGTATTAATGAACTAATAACTTGTTCATGGATTTCATATCCGTATTCTGCTTTATATGCATTACATATGTCTTCAATAATTTCTGGTATGCGTAAATAATCATGGGTACCCATCTCTTTTGTACAAAACGCTGCATCGCGTATCAAAATAGCATATGGCCCCCAATGAGATGCATTTTTTATTTTTAAAGAATAAAAAGAATAATACGTTTCATTTATGATATTTCTCAATGATTTAAGGTTCAAACTATGCTCAGTATTTTCAAACATATTAATTAGTTTTTCCCAAATATCTGATAATGCATTTCCTAATGGTCTGATTCCTTCTAGAAAATTCGTCCCTTTAAAAACCCTAGTCAGATGAAACCAATACACTTCTTTTAACTCTTTAGATTGCCCAACTAGTCCTTCTAATATTTTTCTTACTGCTTTATCTCCAAAAAAAGGAGGATCATACCTTTGGTAATACAAATCAAGATTTATTGCTCTTAAAATATTTTCTAAAGCAGTATCTTCTAAACCGTAAATATCAGCTATACAGCGTAAGGTTGATTGATATGGTTCACAATCTAAAATTGTCATCTTTATCTGCTTCTCTAACGGTTTGCGTTAGCGGCGGCTGGGCGGGCGTGGATTCGATCTGGGAGGAGGATTCTGCCAAGGCTTAGAAAATGCACAAAAATTCCGCAGAATCCCAGCCATCCGCTGCACGCTTTGTTAGGTGCGTTTTTACGGAATCGCTCGCAATGTTTCAATTAACGATGGAACAATATCTTGCAAAAATGCTATCTTTTCCTTCGACGGTTCTCTACCGTGTACGGAAGCGGAACTAATTGAATAAACTTCACGAATAGAACGTCCGACAGGAGATGAGATGATTTCTGCTCTAACTAACTCGTCTACCATTTTGCTTACACCCATAAAGCGCTCACGTTCGGTTTCCCTGATTTGAAATCGGCTATTGTAGAGGCGTGTTATTTCGTTTTCGATATGATACCTGCTTGAAAACGCATACACAATTTCTGGTGCTGGCGTCAAATCGCCTAGTGGTTCTGCTTGCGCCTTAATGCCGAGTTCTTTCCTGAAATCATCCAAGATAGGCTTAATCTGTTGTTCGAGCGTGTCAAGTTGGCTATCTGGAGGAGGCGCATTTACATATAAGTTCATGCGATTAGAGACATTTACTGCGTTTTGAATTTCCGCACGCATTGAATAAATTTGCTCTTTTACATCTTGCTTTATTTCTTTCTTGGTCTCGTCCAGTTGTTGCTTTATTGTGACACCTAAAAGAGATAACTCCGAGAAAAATGGCATTAGCAATAGTGCCGCTAATATTGCAATAAGAGCAGTATCAAAAGCCTGGGGAGAACCTGACAGTATTACATCTTTTCGCAAAAACAAAATAGTTCCGAAAGCCAGTATCGTAAGCACCCACCAAATGTATTTGAATACAGGATGAAATCTCATTGCGTGATCTTAGCCTTCAGTTGATTTTCTTATGACGTAAGCACCCAATGTGCTGTTATACGGCTATTTCGGCATTTATTGGTTCAGGTTCAACGTGTGAAAAGGCCAATTCGGAATAACTTTGAAAGAAGCATCCGCGCAAAGACAAAAGAATCCGTAGTGTTGTCTGCCGCTAATAACCTGCGTCTCTGTGAAGAAAAGAATAGCCCACAATGAATCGTTGGCATCGAACACTGAGCGAAACATTTCAGAATTTTCGCGGCATTCAGTAAGCGTCATTCCGGTCAAAAAGTCGAGGTATACGGACACGACGAAACGAAGAGAGTTTGCCGCAACGATATCTTTGTATTTGTTACATTTACTGGTTACCGATGACGTTACGCGATCAAAAAAGCTAGAAGAGGCACCTCGCTCGTAAGTGTAAGATTCCAGCATTAACCTCGCGGTATCATCCAACCAATCGGGCGTTTTCCCCTGTATAGGTTTTTCGTATTCAAAAGCGAAACCATTCTGATTCAAAATAAAAGCTGGAATAAACTCTCGGAATATGTGCCGCGCGCCAGCATCGGTGTTTTCGTCGCGGTGTTTTTCTGCTTCTTTCTTTGCATTTAGGATAGCCTTTCGCATTCGCCTTTGCGATTCTGCATTAAAGTAATGCAACATCTCTTTGATTGCAATGTCAATTGCCGAATTGGGCGAGAATGTGGTCTCTCCTCTCTCGGTCATATTCGTATCCTCCAAATAGTAACGCACAAGCCGTGTAACGCCCGGCGTCAGGGGCGGAGCGGTATTTGCGCCGTCCCTTGCACGCCGAGGTTAGATGAAATTTATTTATCCGGCCAGATAATCTTCTTGGCCGTTTCACTTGTAATATCGACAATTAGTTCACGAATGGATTGTGCAGTTGCCACACCAACCTTAGACAAAAGGTTTTTTAGTTTTGAGGCACCGATTTGTGTCCTTGGTGTATCCCTTACAACAACATCAAGGCTTTCTTTAAACTCTTCAGCATTTTGGTTTGTAAGGCCACCCAATTCTGTAGCTAACCCGACCTTCGCAATTCGAGGGGTAGACGAGCCGCTAAGCCAGTAGATACAAGGGATCATGTTAAAAGGTCGGCACTACAGACCCGTCTGTCCGGCGGCATAAACCTTGGGTGGTGGTTGATCGGGAAGCGACAATC
>JACRII010000167.1 GCA_016235875.1 Planctomycetota bacterium | reverse complement strand
GATTCAAAGTTAATGGCAAATCGAGCGCCCGGGTTAATAAAAAATGAGTCATTCCGTGTTTTTGTGCCATCTACCTGAACAGATTCCGGGGAATTCCATACCGCCTCACACATGAGGTTAAAGTGTTCCGATACAAGCCAGATAAGGCTGGTTCCAAAGTTGTATCCAAAGGTATCGGCATCTGCTCCACCAGCTTCTTTATTTCCCGGAGTAATTGTTGTCCCCATATTCCAGTGGTTCACCAATTTGCCAGAGAGTTCCAAACTCAGCGGAATATTCATCTGATAGCCGAGGACGCCGCTGCCAAATCCTTCCTTATAATCCCCTGTGGGTAACAGCGTCGAAAAACGAGGCGCAAGAGCTACCTCCTCCTGGAAAAGAAGCTGATAACGATAATTTAACGCAACGTCTCCTATGTTAGTTTCATTCACAGGATCATTCAGATAGCTAACGGGAATTGTGTAGGAAAACTGATGCCTCTGTCCCGGGACAGGCCATTCCTGGGTAAAAGAATATTCCCAGTTCTCGCTCTTTTCCAAATATCGAAATGTTTGAATATGCTGGATGACTCCCGGCTCCTGATTGTATGCCTCCTCAAGCAGGAAGGAATTGTCCATAATTTTGTTCCCATGAAGTTCCTCCACATCTTCAGCAAACCCTCCATTACAAATTAAGACTGTCAGTATCAGCATGGAACAAAATACATATCGGTAACGCAGCATCGAACTGTTCTATCACACTCCTTTAGAAATTTTCATTGTGGACACGGACATCGCATATTATTACATGTGTGGATTTGAAAAAGGTAAGATACGAGTTAATCCCCCTTTGTTAAGGGGGATTTTTATACCTAATACTATCGCTCGACCCGCATAAATAAAATGAAATTTCCTATACTCTTAAATTATAATCTGTGTAAATCAAGCGTCAGCATCCTCATGTAACAACTTCCCCACATCCACTATTAATACCAATTGCTCACCTACGGCAAACACACCTTGAAAGAATTTTTTAGCCATATGCCTCACGGCAAATGCAGGAATAGGCACGATATCTTTTTCTAATACCTGAAAGATATCTACTATCCCATCGATTGGCATTACGAACTCGTCACGCTCGAATGATGCTATTATAAATTCTCTCTCACGACATTTATTTATCCTTTTATCCGGAAATACGTAATCCACAAGGCCATCTGCAAAGACCGGAAAAGGTTTATCTTTAACCCGTTCAGCATTTTTCGTTATGGATTTTACATGTGCAGTTTCTATTCCAAAACAGTTTACCCCTATTTTAAACACCAGGATATTTACCATGTTACGTCTTGAACTTTTTAACTATTTCCTTTAAATCGTCTGCCAGTTTATTCAATTCGGCGACAGCGGCTGTGGTTTGTTTCAATCCCGCGGCCGTCTGTCCTACAACCTCAGATATTTCTTTCATGGTCACTGCCACTTGCTCTGTGGCGCTTTTCTGCTGCTGCGTTGCCATAACGATTTGCTTGGAGGCGTCTGTTGTTTCTTTTGTCAAATCCAGGATAGATTCGATAGATTGCCCTGCCTTTTGCACCACGCCAACACCTTTCTCCACATTTTTTACACTCTGTTCTGTAGATAAAACGGCGGCGTTGGTTGCCACCTGTATCTCTGAAACAACGCCTTTTATCTCTTCCGCAGACGTCTTTGTCCGTTCTGCAAGCCTCCGCACCTCTGCCGCCACCACGCCAAACCGTTTGCCAAATTCACCGGCGGCAGACGCCTCTATCGAGGCATTCAAGGCGAGCAAGTGCGTTTCACCCGCAATCTCTTTAATAATTCCCAGCACATCTCCAATCTTCTGCGCTTTTTCACTGAGAGAAAGAATTTTGGACGCACTGTCCTGTGTCACCCCCTTAATATCTTCCATGATGTGAATCGATGCCGAAACGGCTTCCATACCATGATGGCATGTGGTTTCTGAATCCTCGGCAACCTTCGCCACAGATTCTGCGTTTGCGGCAATCTGTTTCGCAGAAGTGGAAAGTTCCTCAATTGTTGCGGTTATTTCTCCTACAGAGGCCGCCAATTCAGCGGTGCCGCTTGATTGTTCCTCAGAGCTGGACAACATTTCCACCGCAGCGGAAGAAATACGCGCAATCGAATCCTGAGATTGTTTGATCAACGAGCGTAAATTTTCGAGCATATAATTAAATGCATTAGCAAGTTCTCCCTTTGCCTGCACGTTTGTTGTCAGGTCCCCCTGGGATATAACAGCCGCCTGTCTTGCCAACAGTCGCATATTCTTTACCATTTCGTTAAATACATTTATCAAAATACCAATTTCGTCGTGGCTTTGTATCTTTACATCCAGATCCAGTTTTCCTTCTCCAACATGCCTGGACACGTTGGTCAATTCCTGCACCGGCATTACCGTGGCATGCGCAGAAAAGACTGCGATTAAAACCACCATAACAACAGTCACCGATACAAGAATAATATGAACTATTCTGTTAATCCGCAGAGGTGCAAAGGCTTCTTTTTCATCTATTTCGGCAAGTAATACCCATTTTGTATATTTAATTGGATACCATGCACCAACTACGGGAATATTCCTGTAGTCCGGATAAATAGCAGTTCCACTTTTCCCTGCCAAACCCTCGTTTGCCCCCATCGTATCTACCCTGACCTTGAGTACCACATCTTGCAGGAATCTGGATTCTGAGATAATGAGTTTATCCTGATTTACGAGGTAAGTCTCCCCTGTTTCTCCCAGACCCTCGCGATCGACTAAGATTTTACAGAGCCTTTTCATGTCCATTTCTATCATAACACAACCTACAAACATTCCTTGTAAATCAAAGCATGGCGTCACTACGTACATAAGATTTTCATTTGCAAATTTATTATAAAATAAGTCGGTAAAATAGGTCTTTTCCCTGGCCTGTTTAAAATATGTCTCTGTAGATATATCAGTCCCAACTTCTGCCGTGTGTTTGGCGCCCGTTAACTCTATTTTCCCTTCCGCGGAAACCAGCATGATATCTTCAAATCCCTTGGCCGACACTATTCGACTTATGTGTCCCTCTGTATTCTTAAACAATGTATTGAAATTAGGGTCTGACTTATTTACTTTTCCAATTGATATTTGTTTTAAAACTTCCATTATGATCCAATTTTTAGCAATGCTTTCCGCATCAAGTTTAATCTCTTCCAATTTTTCATTAATAAATATGGCACGTGTTTTTCCTACAGCTCTTAGACTATTGAACACGTCAGTAAAAATAACAGAGGATATCTTCCTTTGGGCTACAAAACCAATACAAAAAATCGGAATCAAGGTTACAACAAGCAATACGACAACCAAATTTTTCGTCAGTTTCAGCCTTTGAATAACTTTTGCCTTGATCAGCACAAATAAGGAAACATTAAAGGCCAGTATAACGGCAAGGGGTATGACGAGACTCCAATAGATATCCCACATAATTATCTCTCCTGTTTAAATAACAATTTTTCAATGTCCAAAATGCCCATTAATCCGCAATTAATCTGTACCTGCCCCTGGATATAACTACTAATTTCAGCGCTTAATGTAGATAATGCGGTTTCTATATTTTTCCTCACGACGTCGTATATATCTATCACTTCATCACAAAAAACCCCAACAAGACCCTCGGCAGTTTTTATGACCACAACCCGACTGTTCTCTCCAGGAATTACTTTCCCCATATTGAGCAATATCTTTACATCCACAACACACAGAATTTCCCCATGTAAATTCATTAATCCCATAATATGCGGAGCTGTCCCTGGTATGCTTGTTAACTGGAGGGGTTTTGCAATTTTGCTTATTTTTTCAACAGGGATGCCATACAGCTCTTTTCCAAGCCGTATCCCGATAAACTGCAGTATTTGTTCTCCTTCTTTTTCCCGGGAAATATCTTGTACAACCTCGTTTTTATTATCCACCACCAACATCTTCTCCCTGCAACAAACCACTTAAATCTGTAGAAGGCTTTGACATAACAAGAGTTATAGCAATTCCCCAAATTATTTGCAAATGAAAAAGATTTGACTTATTTCATTTAATTTAATAGAGTAACTCTACAATGGAAACAACATAATAGTTCAACACCCCCACCTAACCTCCCCCATCGGGGGGAGGAAACATTTTCCCCGCCCCTTGTGGGAGGGGTTAGGGGAGGGGGGCGAACTGATACGAAACAACTATGCTTACCAAATCAAATAAAACAATGGTATCGCTCAATGCGCTGAAAGGGTTCGTTGGTAAAGAAAACGTGCTTTCCACACTCGAAGATCGGATATGTTATGCATATGATGGAACCAAGCAAAAATATATTCCCGACGTTGTTGTAAGACCACGTTCGACCCAGCATGTATCCGACGTCCTGCGGTTTGCAAATGAGCATGAGATACCCGTTTATCCACGCGGAGCAGGCTCCGGGCTCACAGGGGGGGCTGTACCTGTGCAAGGCGGTATCGTACTGGATTTCACGCACATGAATAAAATTTTGGAGATTGTGCCGGAAGACCTTACTGCTACGGTTGAGCCCGGCGTTGTTACACAGATATTACAAAACGAGGCCGCTAAATACAAACTATTTTACCCGCCAGACCCGGCCAGCGCTGCATTTTCAACCATAGGTGGCAATGTTGCCGAGTGTTCAGGTGGAATCACAGGATTAAAATACGGCGTTACGAGGGATTATATTCTCTCTCTGGAGGTTGTACTTGCCGATGGAAGCGTTATCCATACTGGTCGCAAGACCTTGAAAAGCGTAACCGGTTACGACTTAACCCGCTTGTTTGTCGGTTCAGAGGGTACGCTGGGCGTCTTTACCCAGATTACGGTGAAACTGCTCCCACTCCCGGAAAAGATAGAAACCCTCCTGGTCTTCTTTGCAACGCCCCAGGATGCAGTGAGAACTGCAAGCCTGATTATTTCCAATAATCTTTTGCCCAGGGCGCTCGAATTTATTGACAAATCGAGCATCGATTGCATTAAAGGATACAAACAAGAAGTCCAAATTCCAGACGAGGTGAATGCCCTCCTGCTTATTGATGTTGACGGGAAAGAAACCAGCGTGAAAGCGGAAATTTCTCTTATAGAAAAAATTGCTATGGAAAATCAACCCCTCAGGGTCGTTTCCGCAAAAACTGCGCAAGAACGTGATACGCTCTGGGAGGTAAGGCGAGTTATCTCTCCTGCACTTTATAACATCGCACCCTTTAAAATCAATGAAGATATCTGCGTTCCGCGAAGCAGGATACTAGAGGCACTGAACAGAATTGCTGAAAGCCACAAACGATACCCCTCTCTGAAGGTTGCTAACTTTGGACATATTGGTGACGGCAATATTCATGTCAATATTATGTATGATGAGGGGGATAAGCAAAGGATGCAGGCAGAAAACATGATTGAGGAAATTCTCCGAACTACTGTCGAACTTGGTGGAACAATTTCCGGAGAACATGGCATCGGGAATGTAAAATCGGCATTTTTATCATTAGAAATACCGCCGCAGGAATTGCGGATCATGAAAGACATCAAACATTTATTAGACCCAAAAGGCATATTAAATCCAGGGAAGATGTTTGTATAGAATAAAAACCATTTTAAACCCACTTTATAACTAGAAAAGGAGACGTTTGTATATGGCGTTATCAAGAATTGCAAGGGAGGTAAAGACATCGGCAACACTTGCCATTACGGCTAAGGCAAAACAGCTTGCTGCAAAGGGAATCGATGTCGTTGGTTTTGGCGCCGGAGAACCTGATTTCGACATTCCGGAAAACGTGAAAAATGCTGCGATCAAGGCGATCAATGACGGTTACAACAAGTATACCCCTACATCGGGCGCACCCGAATTAAAAGAAGCCATCGGTGAAAAACTTTACAAAGACAATCATTTAAAGTATAACCCTTCACAGATTATTGTTTCAGCCGGGGCAAAGCAATCCATTCTTAATATCGTTCTCGTCTTGTGCGACACGGGAGACGAGGCGATTATTCCAACTCCCTATTGGGTAAGTTATCCGGAAATGGTAGTCATGGCAGGCGCCACTCCCGTGTTTCTGAAAACTACAGACAAGGAGCAGTTTAAAATAACGAAGGAATCGCTTGCGAAAGTCATCACGCCGCGGTCCAAAGTGCTCTTTATGAACAGTCCCGGCAATCCAACGGGCATGGTCTATACCGAAAAGGAACTCAGAGAAATCGTAGGTTTTGCCATAGAAAAAGGCTTATACGTTATCTCCGATGAAATTTATGAAAAAATTTTATATGACGGAACTCAGCATTTTAGCCCTGCTACGTTTAGTGATGAATGCTATAAAAAGGTTATCACGGTAAATGGGTTTTCAAAGGTGTATGCTATGACCGGCTGGCGATTAGGCTATGCAGCAGGCCCGGAAGAAATCATCAAGGCGGCAACGAATATTCAGGATCATACGACTTCCGGAGCCAACTCCGTTGCCCAAAAAGCCGGCGTTGAAGCACTCAAAGGCAATCAGGACTCTGTAACCATGATGGTTCGTGAATTTGATAAACGGAGAAAGTATATCGTTGAACGGCTCAACAAGATAAAAGGAATTTCCTGTCTGCTTCCACAGGGCGCCTTTTACGCCTTCCCAAAGGTATCCGACCTGTACACAAAAAAGATTAGTGGACAATCGGTAACAAACTCATTTGATTTAGTAAATCTCTTACTCGAAAAGGCACATGTCGCCTTCGTCCCCGGCGCTCCTTTCGGGTCTGATGAGTACATCAGGATTTCTTATGCAACCTCTATGAAAAATATTGAAAAAGGGATCGACCGGTTTGAGAAATTTTTGGGTAGTTAAGCATTCGAAATAAAAAGGGTAGGCTGTACAGCCTACCCTTTCCATATCAAAATCTGCATACCGTTGTTAAAATTCTCAACAGCACAGACAACTTCTATTCAGCCATACACTTTTCACTCTCGTGTTTGCATGCTGACTTGTCTACATCGCCGGCTTTCCTCTTCCAACCCAAAAGCATATCGGTGTACTCGCCGTGCTTCCAGAAATCATATGCCTTGTGTTTTATACCTACCTGGTCTTCAAGCGCCTTTATCCTCCTCAGCCTGCTGGCTTCGCCTTTAATCTGGACAAGCCAACGGTCTTGCAGGAAAGCCCCCTTGCCATAGGTAGCGCCATACATAGCCCCGTGCGCCATGGCCTTATATATTGCATTGGTTATATAGACAAGCAGCTCAAAGGAGGTACGTTCTATGTCAGAGACGTTGAACATCCTCCCTTCGCCTCCTAACAAGCTAAAGGTATAATGCCCAGCATAATCAGGAGCAAGATCATTCGGCATAGGATCCAGCATGCCATCATTATAGAGGTCAGTTACGATCTTCATGGCTTCGCGCCATTTTACAAAGCTTACTTTCACCGCTTCATCCATAGCCTCTAACTGGTCTGCTGCAAATCGGGGTGAATGACAACCCTTGCAGGTATTAATCCAATTCTGCCGGGATTCCTTGAATCGAGGAGCGCCCCTGTCTACCATAGCCGTACCCATATGGCTGTTAATCGTAGCAGATTTCTGCGTATTGTGCTCACCACCTTTCATATGGCAAAATGCACAGGTCGGAGTTTTGTAATTTGCAGGTGTCATGGGTTTTGACCAATCCCACGTATGCTGCTCAGATTCATAAATCATACCATGATACGATTCCCTGTACATCTCGTACTCATAGTGATCCAAGCCGGTATGGCAGATACCACAATTATTGGGTTTTCTTGCCTCTGCCAAAGAAAAATCATGTCTCGTATGACATCCATCGCACCGATTCTCAGCAATGGCGTGGCATGTAGCACAGGCCGTTACCTCAGCTTCCGGCTTTGCAATCTGCCATGTGGCTTCAACCGTACTTACATGAAATGCGTAAGTATGCGATCCAATCTTGCCACCGCGGTGTCCTGCCTGCTGTTCAGGATGACACTCACCACAATGCTGCCATGAAGGCATGTGTAACTGCTGGTGATTGTTCCCGTGACATTTGTCACATCCCACAATACCCTTTTCTGTTGAGGCATGCTTGCTCTTTTTCCATTGAGCGACGATACCAGGCGTTTGGACCGTGTGACACATCACACACTCTTCATGCTTAAATTCCCCGGACACATTCTGGTTTGGTGTATAATAATGATCGGGATCATACCATCTAATAAGAGGCAAAAATTTAAACAGCTTTCCGAACTTACCTTCACCAGGCATTGTTTCTTCCGGACTCGTGTATGTTGCCGTTAATCCGCCTGAATAAAGATCGCCAGAATTATCCGGACCTATTTTTCCTCCTGTTATCTCGGATATAATTTGCTGAATTGTCCTCTTATCTGTTGGATGAGACGCTGTTTCCTCCTTCTTTACTGCACAACAAGACTTCGCCTCCTTTTTCTCTTCAGGAGCAGAAACCTCTGATTGTTTAGCAACTGCCTTTTCTTCTGCCTTTGGAGAAGCAGTGGCCTCTTTTTTCACACCCGGCTGTTCACAACCTAATTGAATACAGCCAAACAGCGCTATAACACCCACAACAACTGTGAATTTTATGCCATTGCCCATATTCGTTTCGTCCTCCTTTCTCTTATCCTCATCTAACCTGGTTAAATAAAAAACGCATACGATTACCTTAATTTATTTTTTTGTAATTTCTACTTTCCAAATTTCCGGTCCCTGTTCTATATATTTCCAGTCTAATTGCCCGGTACGCTCTGCATCTAGCTGATACTTCAACGGCTTGGGGTCGTGATCGTTTATCAGCACCATCATTTCTCCCTTTTTGAGACTGTCAAAGGTGTTAAAAATCTTTGGGTGTCTTTCTCTGGGCACTATATTTCTTACATCTAGTATAACAGGCTGTGTCTTACTCATGCTTGCTCCTATTCAAATCAATTTGTTTATCCCACACTAATCGCCAAAACGACCATTCTTTCCAAACACTTCATTCCTCTTGATGAGCCCTCAGGGGCAATAACGATCATATCTTTTTCCATATCAATCTTCTTATTATCAAGCGTGAAGACACCTTTACCTTCCTTCACATAAAAGATGCCAACACTATGACCTTCATGGGGAGGGATTTCCTGCCCTGGTTCCATACAAATAAGGGGCATCTTTACCTTCGGTGAGGCGTAAAGAATATTCGGGATAAAGTGTTCTTTATTGAATTTTATCTTTTCTTTTAAGTGTATAGGCTCCAATTTTATTTTTTAACCTCCTCTTGTTTTGCCGCCTCGTTTAGTTCTTTAACGAACTTATCAACATCTGTGTTATGCATCATGCAGGCAAGGTTTATATCCTCGGTACCAAAGGAAGGGCAGTCGAAACAGCCTTTCCCGAAATATTTCGCGAAAACCGTTTTTGTTGCGGGATATTTCTTCGTTACTTCTCCCGTACTCATTTTTTTCGTGATGAGAATTTCACCGCCCATAATTCCCCCCTCCTCATAAAAAGCGCTAAAATGGTAAAAATTACTTATTGAAAATTTTCCCTCTGCATTTGTGGCCAGTGACTCATGCCGTCCTTCTGTTTAAACTGACTCCTCAGCAGTTATTCCTGCATTTCCGCCACCAGGATTAACTTACCCCCGCAAGGGTGGAATCCTGCTCTGCCATTTCAACCGGCGCAATATCTTCTATACTCACCGGCAGACGCACGTTTTTCGGAAGCGGGTCGATATATTTTTTCCTGTACGCCTTACTCTGCATGCGGCACGTGGGGTATCGCTTGCTAAAGTCGGGATGTGTTACCATCTTCTTCCATATTTCCTGAATGGGCATCTCGCGCACATTCCCAAAATTAATCGGATTAAAATCGCAAGGATTAATATCACCGTATGCCGTCATATAGAATTGCGACTGAGCGCCATAACAACCCACCCCCCTTGGGGAATTAATAATCGACATGCAGTTTATCCCCATAGGATGATTCATTTCGTGATATTTCCTAGTGATAGCAATAAGTTGTTTCCGGTCTTCTGCCGTCAATATTTTTGACGTGTCTTTTAAGAATCGACCCGAAGGTATACAATCAAAGATAGTGACTTCTGAAAAACCCTGTTCTTGTGCGATCTTTAAAAGCTTTTCGACCTTCCCTGTCTTGATACTCTCACTGGTTGCATACGTGGAAATCCCTGTTAAAATACCCGCCTTTCGGCATCGTTCAGCACCTTCAAACGCTTTTTGATAGCAACCGGGCACTGCCCGAAATTCATTGTGCAGTTCAGGCTCACTGCTATCTATGGAAATATTTAACGAAAACAGACCTGCTTTTGCAAGTTTCTGGACATTCTCCTCCGTCAGGAGTAAGCCATTGGTAAATATCATCGGGATCGCCTTGGTTTTATCCACATAGCGGATGAGTTCGTAGAGATCTTCCCTGAGCAAAGGTTCTCCACCCACATAGATAATCAGGCTTGCGCCAAGATCAAGCGCCCCATCTACCACAGTCTTTATCTCTTCTATGGTGAGTTCTTTTTTCGCAGGATCAATAAATGGGTCTGCGCTGCAATGGATACACTGGCACTGGCACTTATGAGTTATGGCCAGGTTCGCCGTAACAGGAAATGCCATTTTATACAGCATCATTCTCAACTTTCTTTCAAGGAACCGCATCCCTGCCTGGCTAGGAAAAGCCGGATTATACAGGTTATACACGTGCATACCGTCAACCCTGGCAATCACCTTCAGGGAATTAATCTTCTCAAAAAACTGGTCCACGTAAGGCTGAAGCATCTTGCCCAATACCCCTCCAGCTTTCCCGACAACCTTATTCCCAACGATCTCGGCTTCGATATGTAAAAAATCAAATGATTTCACTTTTTATCCTCCATGCCTGGTATGTGAGAGAGTTTGAGATTTTTCTTTATCTCGCACAAAATATCATTTGCGACCTCAATAGCCTTTAAGCCCTCCTCACCTGAAACGACGGGTTCTTTATGCTTCACGACACAATCCACAAATGATTCAAGCTCCTTTTTTAGCGGTTCATAATCGTCCATCTTGATATGCTCGATTTTTAACAGGTCGCCAAATACATAACTTCTCAAATCGGCAATGGTCGATACATCCATTTCCGTGATATTTAACGACTTTAATGTCAGTTCCGGCGACTTTTTATATATTAATGCTTCTTTCTTATGATAATCAATAGAAATATACGAATCCTCTGAAAATAGCCTCATTTTGCGCATGGGTGTGAGAGACACACGGCTTGCCGTTATATTTGCCACACAACCATTTTCAAACTGAATACGGACATTAGCAATATCCTCTTTATCTGAAATGACATTCACGCCTACGGCATCAAATTTCTTTACCTTAGAGCCCGTTACATGCAGAATAATATCGATATCGTGTATCATCAAATCCAGCACCACACCTATATCCGCAGAGCGGAAAGTAAACGGACTTAACCGATGACACTCAATAAATTTTGGATTAATGGAAAGTTTTTTTATGGCGACTATTGTAGGATTAAATCGTTCAATGTATCCTGCCTGAAGAACTATTTTCTTTGCTTTACTAATGCCTATTAATTCCCTCGCTTCAGACACCGTTCCTGTCATCGGCTTTTCGATCATAACATGAACTCCATGCTGAAGGAATTCTTTTGCGATGGCATAATGAGATTTTGTGGGTACTGCGATGCTCACCGCTGCAACCTTATCAATTACCTCTTTATAATTTGAGAAATGACGGGTATTGTATTGTTGAGCAATTTTTTCTGCCTGTTTACTTTGTATATCAACCACTCCATATAACTCTACTCCAGGCAATTCTGCATAAACCCTTGCATGCTCCTTCCCCAGATGTCCAACACCAACCACAGCAACTTTTAATTTCTGCATGTTAATTCGTTGTTATTGCTGAATACCGAAAAGACTCGCGATACCTTCCGAACTTTCCCTTGTCCGCATTCCTTAAAAAAGTGACAAGATGTCTGATTTCCGGAGAAACATCATTTTGTCTTTCTAGCTCTTCCATGGCCTTGCTCCTGTTCAATTCATCAGAACGAAATAATACCCGAAATGCATTTTTGATTTCGTCAATTTGTTCTTTTGAAAAACCCTCTCTCTCCAATCCTACAACATTCACCTGACGTATCTTTGCTGGATGACCTTCTATAATTACATAAGGCGGGACATCTTGAACAATCCGGGTATGACCTCCCACATAAGCATATCGTCCAATGGTCACAAAAGGCTGGATACCAACAAGCCCCATCAACTTGGCTCCCCTCTCGATCATAATATGTCCTCCCAACAATACCCCATTCGCCAAAAGGACATTATCTTCTATGATGCAATCATGTGCAACATGTGCACATGCCATAAAGAAGTTGTTATCCCCGACAACCGTTTTACTTCCGCCACCTGCCGTACCGGCATTAATCGTTACACCTTCCCGAACAACATTATTGTCACCCATTTCAAGAAATGTACACTCACCGCGGTATTTAAGGTCTTGCGGCTCTGCGCCCAAAACGGCATTAGGATGGATAATATTATTTTTCCCTATGGAGGTATTCCCAGTGATTGTAACATGGTTTTTTATAATCGTGCCCTCTCCAATCGTCACATTAGCGCCTATTATCGAAAAAGGGCCAATTTCAACTTCTTCCCCTAAAACGGCATCAGGGTGTACGATTGCTGATTTATGAATTTTCATCCCATTTCCCTTTTCTTTGCATGTTCCAACAACCTTAATAATACCACATTAAGATTTATCTTTTGCGTCATGCAGCACCCTGTACGATCTTTTCTGCTAATTGAACGTTCAGGGAATGCCCGGACCTGTTTGCAACGATGCGTCCCTGAATTACCACATTAGCCAGATAAAGGTCGCCTACAAGGTCCAAAATTTTGTGTCTAACAAACTCATCAGGAAATCGCAATTTTGCAGGTTCCATAGAAATCGGTCTGGTCATTTTTCCGTCTTTATGTACAATGATACTGTTGTCATCCGTAACCCCTTTTCCTAAACCGAGTCTCTTGAACTCTTCAATATAGGTACTCAGCCCAAACGTCCTTGCAGGCGCAATATCTCTGCAAAAATTCTCCTCAGTAATCTCAATATCGTAAGTTTGCCGTTTTATAAAAGAACCATTAAAATCCAGAGTATACGAAAATATCAATCCTTTTTCGCAAGGCACTGCCATAACACTCGCGTCCCTGCTACTAACCATAATCGGGGTCTTTACAATAAACTCCTTCTTCTTCCCCCCAAGTTCGGCAGTGCCTGCTTTTTTGAGCACTTCCAAAAAAAGTTTTGCACTCCCGTCCCCGGCGGGAACTTCCCTGCCATTTATTTCTATTTCGATATTATCGATCCCTAACCCGGCCAAAGCTGCCATCAGATGTTCTACGCTTTCCACCTCGGCTTCTTCGTTCTTCAGAAAAATGCGCTTATAATTACTTGACAGGGAATGTACATGGGCACGTACCCTTGGCCGATTGGGCAAATCTACACGGACAAAAGATATACCCGAGTTCAATGGTGACGGTTTAAAATGGAGACTTGTGGACTCCCCTCTAAACATCCCGATTCCGGAGCATTCGGCTTCTCTCCCAATTGTCTTTTGTGCGCTGTCCACGAACTACTTTCCCTTGCCCGTTTCGGAATATTTTTTGTTTAAGTTATCAATCACCTGATTTGTCATATCGATTGATTCAGAATGATACAAAACTGTTTTTATCCCAACTTTAAACTGTAACTCAGAGATTCCTCCACTCTGTAGCTCCGGCTCTTCTTTTTTAATAATCAAATCATATTGTTCGCGTTTGCCGATATCCTCTACTTCTTTACAGACTTCTGTATAGAGACCTCCAAAATAGTCCTTATACTTTTTCATGATATTCTTCTCAGCAAATTTCGCATAGGATTCCAACTCCATATTCTTTTTTTCAAAGGTTTCTTCGTCCCTTTTTCTGGCTTCACTCCCCAAATCCAACAACTGTATCTTCTCATTTAAACTAACCAGTTCTTTCTTCTTGTCGTTAATAATTTTTTGATACTGCTTTTCCTGTTCTTTCAGTTGGGCGTCAAATGTTTTCCGTTTTTCATATTTCTCAAACACATTATTTAAATCAACTACACCCACCTTTAAGCCCCTTGAAGACGAACTGGAAGCGCCCGGTTCTTTTGCCTGTATAGCGCTCAGCGAAAACAGGCACAGACACGTAAGACTCGCTATAACTCCAAAAACAATCTTAATCTTTCCCCTGTTCTTCTTAAATGATTTTTCTAATTTCATAATTAAAAGCTGCTGCCTCCTCCGAAATTAAATGAAAATGCCTGAATCTCATCCCCTTTCTCTTTTATAACAGGAATACCGTAATCAATCGCTATCGTAGAACGACCGAGAAAGGGAATATTCACTCTTAATCCAACTCCCGTTGATAATCTGAAGTGATCGAAATTAATATCACTGACTGTTTCATCCGCCTTTCCCGTGTCAACAAAAACTGCGGCACGAAGAATATCCTTATATATAGGAACAAGGTATTCCGTATTCATCACAACCAATATGTCGCCGCCAATTTGATTCTCTGTTTTTTCATCAACAGGCGCTATACCTCTATACTGGAATCCTCTCAGGGATCCGTAACCACCCGCAAAAAACCTTTCAAATATAGGAACTTCACTTCCAGACGTTGACTCTACAATACCAAAAGTACCTCCATAAGCAAGAACGTGTTTACCCCATTTAGGTATTTCAAAGAGTGTGTTGTATTTTGTCGTCTGGAATTTATACTTTGCTATATCCACATCTAACCCGGCAAATTCAAGGGAAGATTCCCCTTCATACCCCTTTGACGGCATGTATATATTATCAGTTTTAATTATATTCGCTGATAACGTAATACCAGCCTTCAAATTACTTCCCTCTACATCCAGGACGTCTTGGGGCGTATTTTCCTTATCGTCTTGCCTTTTGATATCGATAATATCAAATTCAGGGCTTAATTTTACAAAGAAATCCCTCTGAATTTCTCTTCCTATAGAAACCCTCGAACCTATGCTTTGTTGCTGATATTCCTTATACCATCTAAGATAATCAAACAAACTCGCGCCAGCGCTATAAGGAGAATCGAATACGGAGGGGTTGGTTAACGACAACATGATTTCTGTCCTCTGAAAACCGGGACTAAACCGTAAAGTTAATATCTCTCCCGCTCCACGGAATGCATTACCCTGCAGAAAATCATTCCAGCTTTTTGGCAGATCAAAGACATCGAAATTCCTGTCGGTATAAGAAATATCACCAAATGCCCCAATGTTTGCGCCGTAACCACCGCCAAACCGCAACATTCCGGTTCTTCCTTCTTTCACATCTATTAATACGTTTTGTTTGTTGGCTTCAGAACCGGGTTCAAAATTAATCCCCGCGGGAGCGCCCGATTCCATATCAAAATATCCGGTATTGGTAAGACGCCTCTGACTGTCGCGTATTTTTTCTGTATCCAGCCTTTCGCCGGGATTAAATGTTACCTGTCGCCGAATGACGTTGTCTCTCGTCTTATCATTTCCTGATATTTTAATCTTTTCGATATAATATCTGTCCTTCTCGTCTACGGTGAAAGAGACATCCACCTTTGTACCTTCAGCACTAAAGACGTGTTTTTCTTTGACAGAAGCAGCAATATACCCCTGCTCTCCGTAAGTCAAACGGAGTTGATAGGTATCTTTTTCGACCGCATCCAGAAAGAAAGGGCCGCCTTCCTTCAATTTTAATTTCTCCTTTAGTTCTTCCTCGGTAAAAAGCGTTTCCCCCTGTATTCGTAAGTTTTCGACATAATATCTTTCTCCTTCTTTTACATGAATATTTAAGAACATCCTGGTATTGTCTTCATTATAGGTTATTTCCCAACCGACATCGACATCCAACCACCCGTTATTCATGTAAAATTCTTTTACTTTAACGATATCGGATTCAAACTTTTTTTGCTCAAACCGTCCCGGAAATATAAATGCAGGGAAATGCTTCTGGCGGCTTTCCATCTGCTTTAGGAGTTTCCTACGCTTAAAATTATTATTACCGGTAAATGTTATCTCCGCAATGCGAATTTTAGGACCTTCTTCAACATTAAAGACAACGACCGTTTTACCGTCTACCACTTTGCTTTCAGCATGCACCTGTATTCGCTGGAAACATTTTTTAATGTATAGTTCTTTAATTTTGTCTTCGTCCAGTTTCAGGAGATAGGGCTTTACGTAATCCCCCTCTTTTATCTCGATTTGCTTCTTGAGTTTTTTGGCCTTAATCTTTTTATTGCCTTGAAACTGTATCTCGTCAATTACTGCGCGTTCGGTAACAAGAAACACAACCCTCAGCCCATCTGTCATCTCTTCAAGTTCGACTCCTATATTGTCAAAGAACCCTAGAGACCAAATAGCATCCACATCCTGACTTACCAATTGCGGATCATAAGGGTCGCCTTCTCGCGCGCGAATGCTGCTCCTTATTGCGGTCGTACTTATCCGTTGATTGCCTTTGATTTCAATTTTTTTAATAATACGGGTTATCTTTTCCTGAGTTTCAGCATAAGCTATCTTTGCATAGCTGAAATATAAGGTTATAACAAGCGCTACGATGATACTCGTTGCCTGCAATAAAACCCTGTTCGATTTCATTTGTTACCTATGGATGCTAAACTCTCAAAACGCATAAAATGTGACCGAAACGTCAATTTTATCACTCCTGTCGGTCCATTGCGCTGTTTTGCAATAATCAGCTCTGCTGTATTATCCTTATCAGGATCATAATAATTATCTCTGTGCAAAAGGGCAATAACATCTGCATCCTGTTCGAGAGATCCCGATTCACGTAAGTCTGACATCCTGGGCCTGTGCCCCTCTCTTGATTCCACAGACCTATTTAATTGTGATACAGCAATTACCGGTATCTTCAATTCTCTGGCAAGTGATTTTAAACCTCTTGAAATTACTGAAATTTCCTGCTGGCGGTTCTCCGCTCGCGAGGACTCCATTAACTGTAAATAATCCACCGCAACCAGTTGAATATCATATTGTGCCTTCAACCTGCGTGCCTTTGCGCGTATTTCCAGCACCGTAAGACCAGGGGTATCGTCTATAAAAATCGGCGCTTCAGAAAGCGAACCAAGTCCATAAGAAAGATCACTCCACTGTTTATCATCTAAAAAACCCATGCGCAGTTTGTGCGCATCTATCCGCGCATGCGAGCAAAGCATATTTTGCGCCACCTGCTGTGCTGACATTTCTAAGGAAAATATCACAACCGGTTTCTTCTCTACCACCCCAACGTGTTCAACAATATTCAGCACAATGCTCGTCTTTCCCATACTCGGCCTTGCAGCGACGATAATAAGCTCTGAGGGTTGCAATCCACAGGTAAGATCGTCCAAATCGTAAAATCCGGCAGACAATCCTGTCAATCTGCTTTGTCTGTCATGTAAATTTTCAATGCGGCTGAATGTTTCTTTGAGGATTTCGTTTAACTTTGTAGATGCGGTATTAAATTTCTTTTGGGTGATATCAAAGATAGCCCGTTCCGAGGCATCCAACAAATGCTCGGTATCTGTGGACTCTTCGAAGGATTGTTTTTGTATGGTAGCTGCAACCTCGATCAGATTTCTTTTTATAGCTTTTTCACGTACTATATTCGCATAATATTCTACATTTCCTATTGTAGGGACGGCCTCCTCTAATTCCATCAAGTATTCCACACCGCCAACTTTTTCCAACAGCGAACGCTTTTTTAGTTCTTCTCTAAGAACAACTAAATCAACCGGCTGTCCCTTATCATAGACATCGACTATTGCCTGATATAGTTCCTGGTGTGCCGTTTTGTAAAAACTCAGCTTATTCAATATGGGTATAACCAGGCTAATAACCTCGTTATCCAGTATCATTGCACCCAGGACACTCATCTCTGCCTCAATACTTTGAGGCATCGTGCGTTCAAGTATGGACTCAACAACCATCAGTCGCTACCTTAAAAAGAAACTATGTCTTCTCTGACTGAACCACATCCTCATTCACCACCGTCACTTTACACTTTGTTTGCATTTCTATATTCAGTGCAATCGTGACATCAAATTCACCGCAGACTTTTATTGGACTATCCAATTTCACCATCTCTTCATTTACGGGATATCCTCCCTTTGCCATTGCCTCTGCGATATGAACGGACGTGACAGAACCGAAGAGCTTACCTTCTTCATTTGCCTTTGCAGGAATCGTGCAGGAAGCTGTAGAAAGTTTTTCTAATACCCCCATCAACCGCCCCCTCTCTTCCTTCAACAGTAACTCCATCTTTACCTTTTCTTTTTCTATCTGCTTTAAATTGGCAGGAGAAACATTTGTTGCTAACCCTTTGGGCAGCAAATAATTTCTGGCATACCCCTCCTTTACTTTCACAACGTCGCCAATTCTGCCAAGCTTATCTACATTTTTCTTCAACAACAATTCCATGATTATATCCTCCTAGGCCACATACGGAAGTAGTGCCATAAACCTCGCCCTTTTAATAGAAACCTTTACCGAATGCTGGTGATGGGCACAGTTTCCAGAACGCTTTCTGGAAAAAAGCTTTCCTTGAGAAGTTGCAAGCTTCGGTAAATATATCGAATCTTTGTAATCCACTTCATCGACACCCATCCTACAAAACCGACACTTACTCGTTTTATTAAACTCTTTTTTACTCATACATCATTTATCCTTTTATAAAAAACTCTATAAAACTATTCCCCGTTTTCACGAGGACAAGACTAAAATGGAATTTCTTCATTGTTAATATCAAGATTCACATCTTCGGGCATCATGTCGGGTGATTTACCCTCTTTGGATGATGAGCCAGTTTCTCCTCCAGGGCGTTTTGCAGAGACTCCAATGAATTGGAAATTATCAGCAACAACACGGAGCGTACTTCGTTTTTGTCCATCCTTAGTTTCCCATTGATTAAATTGCAAACGACCTTCAATAAAAATCGGATTCCCTTTGCTGAAATATTCTCCTACAACTTCTGCCCTGCGTCCGAAGATACTGATATCAACGTAACACACTTCTTCCTTTTTTTCTCCACTTTTGGCAGTCCACGCGCTATTTATCGCTATTCCAAAGCTTGCAACCGCCAATCCTGCCGGGGTGTATCTCAACTCCGGGTCTCGGGTGAGATTCCCCATAAGAAACACTTTATTAAGACTTGCCATACCTCAACTCCTACGAAAAAACCTATGTAATAATTACTTTACAAATTCATTTTTATATAGAATCTCTATCAGGTTTTGTGAACCACAAAGTACGGCATGCGTCTTAAAATCCTATGCTTCTTCTGCAAGTTTAACAGGCACCGCGTTTTCAGCCGATATATCAACGACCGGTATCTCAGGTATTTTATCAACATCCTTTTCTACTGCTGGCACAACGGCGCCTATCTGAGACAAATCTTCAATCTTATCGTCTTTTACAATCAAAAAACGCACAACATAATCAGAAAGGTGGAAATCCCTTCTAACCGTTGCGATGGCTGAATTTTTAGCATTAAAATGGATCAACAGGTACGTCCCGCGCTTGTGACCTTTGACTTTATATGCCAATTTTTTTTCACCCCACTTTTCGGTTTTTAGTATCTCCGCACCGTTCTTTTGCAGAATATCATGAATGTGTTTGACCACATTATCCCACTCTGTGGTGGCACGCGCATTATCAATTAAAAACAACCCTTCGTACATCCTCAAATTCTATTCCTCCTACTTTGACATTTATACTATAAAATACAAAACTGTTTTATACCTTTATATACACACCAAAAGGTCAATTAAATTTATTCATACAAGCCTCGATGCCTTCGAACACCCAGGTTTTCAATGCCTCACAAGCCTCTTCGATAGCCTCCGTTGTCATGTGCTCTTCTTCTTTAGAAAATACGGAGAGGACGTAATCGCTTGGCTCCCTATCTGCAGGTCGCCCGATCCCAATCTTTAACCGAGAAAAATCCGTAGAACCCAAGCGGCCTGCGATGGATTCTAGTCCACGATGTCCCCCGCACCCACCACTGCGTCTAATACGTATTTTCCCCACCGGAATATCCAGATCATCGCATATGACCATGAGATCCTGCAAGGGGCATTTATACATATCTACGGCCTCTTTCACAGCAACCCCGCTCAAATTCATAAATGTCAGCGGTTTTAACAGGATAACGTCTTCCTGTTCCACAGACTTCTTACAAAAAAGGGACTGGAATTTTTTTTGAATACACCCCGTTTCAAGTTGCTGCGCAAGCCGGTCTATTACCATAAAACCCAAATTGTGTCGCGTCTTTAAATACTTTTCCCCAGGATTGCCCAGACCAACAATAATCTTCATGAGCACATACCACGTTAAGTCTTTTTCGCAGACTCCGCAGCAACTTCTTCTTCTCCCTCTTTTGGCTTCTTGGTAATAACTTCTGGTTCGGCCAGCAACTCCTCTTCTGGTACAGCCTTAGCTTCTACAATCTGGTGCACAGAGGTAACGACTGATTCAGGGTCTGATATATATTGAATACCTTCCAGTACGGGCAATTCCTTAACGTGAATCGCCTTACCCACTCCCAGCTCAGATATGTTTACTTTTATTTTCTCAGGAATAGCCGTTGGAAGACATTCTATTTCTACGTCCTTCATAACGTGGGTTAACACACCGCCTTCCTTCACTCCTACAGACTCTCCGTGTAACTCAATTGACACCCGCAGTTTTACCCTTTCCGTCAAATCAATCCGCGAGAAATCTACATGAAGTACACAGTCTAAGATATTATCATATTGAACATCCTTTATAAGCGCAGATTCTTTCTTATTATCAACGGTTAAATTAATCATCCTTGTCCCCGTATGAAGAATGCGCGTAAAATCGTGCTCATTCAAACAGAGCATAACATTATCCTGTTTATGCCCATATAATATAGCCGGGATTTGTCCGGAATCTCTAAGCTTTTTAACAGCCTTACTACCCTTTGTCGTTCTTTTTTCCGCCTTTAATTCTAAAATTTTCATCTATTTTTACTCCCAAAAACAAAATTTATTAAACAAACAGAGAACTCACCGATTCATGGCGGTGAATTCTCATTATCGCATCTCCTAAAAGTTCGGAAATAGACAATACCTTTATTTTATCATTCAATCCTTTTGCCTTTTCAGAAAGAGGTATCGTATCGGTTACCACGATTTCCTTAATGGGCGCAGCTGACAGTTTTTCTACTGCAGACCCACAGAACACAGGATGGGTCGCACCCACATAAATATCTTTTGCACCCCGTTCTTTGAGTACATTCGCTGCCTGAGCAATCGAGCCTCCCGTAGCAATTAAATCATCAATCATTACCACATTTTTATTCGCTACGTCGCCTATTACGAATCCAATTTCCGTTTCATCAGGCCCTACCCTTCGCTTATCCACGATGGCCATCTTTATCCCCAATTTCTTGGAATAATTTCTGGCCAGTTTTATACCCCCAACGTCTGGCGTCACCACCACCAGGTCTGCTGAAGCCAACCTCTCGAAATATTTTGATATTACAGGAAAGGCAAGTAAATGATCTACAGGGATATCAAAAAAACCCTGGATTTGGGCAGCATGCAAATCGACCGTAAGCACACGATCGGCGCCTGCTTCAGTTATAATGTTCGCAACTAATTTTGCCGTTATGGGCACTCGCCCCTCGTCTTTTCTGTCTTTTCTTGCATACCCATAATACGGTAATACTGCCGTAATACGCGCAGCCGATGCCCTTTTCAGACAATCTATAAATATAAGCAGTTCTGTCAAATTCTCATTAACAGGCGGACATGTCGGTTGCACCAAAAACACGTCGGCACCACGAACATCCTCATTTACCTTCAGATCAATTTCACCATCGGGAAAACGGCCCACATAAGCGTTTCCCAGTTGAATCGACAGGTGTTCGCAAATTTTCCTTGCCAGAGCAGGATTTGCATTTCCTGAAAAAATCTTTAAGTGATTTATTTCCTCCAGCCTTCTTTTCTTATCCATATTTATCCTTCTATCCTAGAAAAAAGACCTGTTTTGTCCATCATACCAGAAACCTCCATATCATCCTCTATCTTTACATCTGCCTTTATATATGCGAAAGGTCCGATACAACATCGTTGGCCAATAACTACATTTTTACAAATATAAGTAAAAGGATATACCTTTGTTCCCTCGCCGATCTCGACGCGATTTTCAATAAACGTACTTGCAGGGTCAACTATGGTTATACCTTTATCCATAAAATAACGCACAATTTCATCGCGTCTTATTTGGTTGACAGCCGCCAACTCCCCCTGGGTATTTATCCCTAACACTTCAGTGGTATTTATACTCTCAAGCCCCTCGATTTTCTTTTCCTTACGGTAAAAGATCGAAATAATATCAGTCAAATAAAACTCACCTTTTTTATTCCGGGGCGCTATTTCGCTTAAACCCTCCAAAAGGGATTTTACCTTAAAAACATACATACCTACGTTGATTTCTTTTATTTGTAATTCTTCTGCGCTCGCTTCGCTCTCTTCTATAATTCCTTTTATACGCCTATGAGCGTCTCTTAAAATCCGGCCATATCCTTCAGGTCTGTCCAAGAAGGCTGTCAATAATGTCAAATCTGCATCAGCCTCTATGTGTGCTGCAATCAGTCCTTTCAGCGTCTGCGTCTTAATAAGAGGAGCATCCCCATTTAACACCACGACGACATCCGTCAGGCCGGAAAGAAGGTGACTGGCAGACAAAACGGCGTGCGCAGTCCCCAATTGTTCCCGTTGTTCTACGATTTCGACAGATACCCCCTTAAGGCTATCTCTTACTTCTTCTTTTTTATCTCCTACAACTACCATTATCTCCGGAATTTCTGCATTTTGCACAGCCTCAATCACACATTCCAAAAGGGTAATTCCACATACCTCATGGAGCACCTTGTGCCTGGCAGACCGCATCCGCGTCCCTTTTCCCGCGGCAAGAATGACCGCCGTGACTTTTCCCATCATCCATGACATTCAATAAAAAATGCAAAAATTAAATAAACTTCTCCACCTATAAAATAAATGGCTACCCGGGGAGGACTCGAACCTCCAATGAGAGAACCAAAATCTCTAGTGTTACCATTACACCACCGGGTAGCAATCCTGTTACAGAAGGTTTTAAATACGCAAAACACCCCGCAAGACGTTTTCTATCCTGCTGCTAACACCGCCCCCTTATCCGCAGACGTCACACATCTTGCATAACGAGCAAGCATGCCCTGTGCTATCTTTGGTTTAGGAGGTGTCCATTTCGCTTTACGCTTTGCGAGCAATTCTTCTGTAATATTTATATCTAATTTCCGATTTGGTATGTCTATAACTATTTCGTCACCATCCTCCACCATCGCAATAGGACCACCAACCATTGCTTCAGGAGACACGTGTCCAATGCAAGGTCCCTGGGTACCTCCAGAAAAACGCCCGTCGGTAACCAATGCCACTGATTCCCCCAAGCCCATTCCTACAAGCGCTGCCGTGGGCGCCAACATTTCTCTCATCCCCGGCCCCCCACGCGGCCCCTCGTATCTTATCACTACAACCATACCTTCTTTGATCTGCGAATTCATAATAGCCTTCATCGCCGTTTCTTCACCGTCAAACACCTTTGCCTTACCCCGAAACTGCATCATCTTCTCGGATACAGCACTCTGTTTAATTACAGCGCCATTTGGCGACAAGCTTCCATACAAAACGGCAATTCCACCTTCCTTATGATACGCCTTTTCTTTTGTACGGATAATATCTTCGTCACAAACCTCTGCTTTCTTTGCTATTTCTTTTATACTCAAACCACTAACCGATAAACCGTCGTTTAAGTCGTTATAAAAACGCTTCATGACAGCAGGAATCCCACCCGCATAATATAAATCTTCCAGTAAATATTCACCCCCTGGCTGCAAGCTTGTTATATGGGGAGTTTTCGCACTAATCGTGTCACACAACTTCAAATCAATTTCTACCCCCGCCTCTTTAGCAATCGCAGGAATATGTAAACATGAATTTGTAGAGCCACCGAGCGCCATATCAATCATAATGGCATTCTCAAAGGCTTTTTGAGTCATAATTTTTCTGGCGGTAACGCCCTTTCTAACCAATTCCACAATCTGCTGTCCACTTTTATAAGCAATCCGCTCTTTCTCAGAAGAAATTGCCAATGCTGCTGCACACCGTGGCAAAGACATCCCTAACGCTTCAGACACACACGCCATGGTATTCGCGGTGTAAAGTCCCTGACATGAACCAGGACCCGGACATGCCTCCATCTCAAGGCAGGATAATTGCTCATCTGTAATCTCCCCTTTACGCCTTCTTCCCACCGCTTCAAAGGTGTCTTTTACTAAAGACAGCTTCTGTTTCCCAGATCGACCGGAAATCATCGGACCGGCAGTCACAACAATCCCTGGAATGTCTAGTCTGGCAGCGCCCATCAACATCCCTGGAGTAATCTTATCACAGTTTGTCAACATTACCAGCCCGTCCAGGCAGTGGGCACTTACTACACATTCGATAATGTCGGCAATAAGGTCTCTCGATGCAAGTGAATAATTCATTCCTTCGTGTCCCATTGCAATTCCATCACAAATACCCGGAACACCAAAGATAAAGCTAATCCCACCACCCGCATGGATTCCTTTTTCAATCGCTCTTTCCAGCGACCGCATGTGTATATGACCGGGAATGAGATCTGTAAAGCTGCTTGCAATCCCAATAAACGGTTTGCCTAAATCTTCTCTATTAAGACCTGTTGCATATAAGAGCGCCCGAGCCGGAACACGTTCGAGTCCCTTAGTAATTTTATCACTGCGCAAGTGCTTATTCTCCAAAAGATAAACCATTCTCATTCTAAACAATATTAAGCCTTTTTATTATAGCGAAAAGCTTCTTATTGTCAAATTAAAACTCTTTGCTGGTATTTAGATTTCGCTTGACTTTCACATGACGTTATGTTGAAATTTTCTCATAGTTAACTGTTCTTGCCTCCCTTATTTAAACTACTTTGTACCACATGATTTTAGTCAGTGCATGTCTTTGGGGTTTAAACTGTCGATTCGATGGACAATCAAGAACTAACGAATCTCTTATCTCCTCTCTAAGAAACATCCACATCATTCCCTTTTGTCCTGAACAACTTGGTGGATTACCTACACCAAGACATCGTGCCTGGATTACTCACGGTGACGGGAAAGATGTATTAGAAGGAAGGTCAAAAGTGATCAACGAGGCTAACAATGATGTCACTGCTCAATTTATTAAGGGCGCTATCGAAACAGAAAAGCTGGCAACACTCTTCAACATCAAAAAAGCATACTTGAAAAGTAACAGTCCTTCATGTGGCGTGGGAAAAATTTACCATAGTAAAAATTTAGTGACTGGGAATGGAGTTTGTGCTACGATGTTACTTCAGAAAAAAATCGAACTGATCTCTATATAGTCTTACAGTAAGGAGCTTGCATGGATCATACAGAACACATTGAATTACCACAGGTTAAAAAAGCAGGTTTACATAGAAGGCTTTATGAGTGGACGTTACACTGGGCACATACTCCTTATGGATCTATTGCCCTTTTTGCACTAGCTTTTTGTGAATCCTCTTTCTTCCCGATACCACCGGATGTACTTCTGATGGCGCTTGCGTTTTCACTACCAAAAAAATCTTTCAAATATGCAGCGATTTGCTCAGTAGGGTCTGTTTTAGGCGGCTGTTTCGGTTACTTTATCGGATACCAATTCTTCGAGCATATAGGACTGCCCATCCTGAATCTTTATGGGGTTACGGATAAATTTAACTATGTTAAAGATAAGTATAACGCCAACGCCTTCGCCGCTGTAGCCATTGCTGGATTCACACCCATCCCATATAAGGTCTTTACCATTGCGGCAGGCGTGTGTAAGATAAATTTCTGGACATTTATTATTGCATCGGTTGTCAGCCGTTCTGGAAGGTTTTTTATTGTAGCAGGACTTGTTTATCTATTTGGACCTAAAATTAAGAGCTTCATAGATAAATACTTCAACATTATTTCTATAGCTTTCGTAGTAATCCTTGTTGGAAGTTTTGTACTCATTAAATTATTCAAATAAAGGAAAGGTTATGAAATCGCTATTCTTACCAATATCTCTCTTCGTTGCCTTACTAACTCCGTCATTACTGTTTGCTGAAACAGAGACATCCCAGGTTTGGGAACCTCAGGTAGCGGGACGCTTCTATCCCGGAAATGAAACAGTCTTGAAAGAACAGATAGATACCTTTCTTAAAAAGATACCCAAGCAATCACTAAAAGGTAAACCCGTTGCCATTATTTCACCTCACGCAGGGTATCAATATTCTGGCCAGGTGGCAGCCTATGGATATAGCGCTATTAAAGATGCAGGATTTAATAGGGTTGTTATCCTGGCTCCCAGCCATTTTATGAGCGGCAAACGGTTTCGAGGCGTCTCTATTCTTCCTGTGAAAAACTTTAAAACACCTTTAGGCGTTATTCCCGTGGACGAGGATGCGTGTAATCAACTCCTGAACTCCTCTAAGGAATCCAAACCCGAGACTTCCCTTCAAGCTACTAAACTTTTTGGAACGTATGAAGGCGCTTACAAAGGAGAACACTCATTAGAAACCCAGTTGCCCTTCTTGCAAATGGCACTCGGCACTTTTAAATTAGTCCCTGTTATAGTTGGTGTGTTAATAGACAACGACTACGACCAAGTTGCCAACGCTATTCGACCGTTAATGGATGATAAAACACTTGTGGTAGTAAGTTCTGATTTTACCCATTACGGAGAAGGATATGGCTACGTCCCTTTCAGAAAGGACATAGAAAAAAACGTCCGCTCACTGGACTACGGTGCATTTGACAAAATTCTTTCTAAAGATTTCGATGGACTAAGGATCTATAGAAAGGAAACTGGCATTAATGCTTGCGGTATTATTCCCATTGCATTACTGCTAAAATTATTGCCAAGTGAAGCACAAGGGGAAATTTTGAACTATGACACATCGGGGCATCAATCCAATGATTTCTCGTTTTCGGTAAGTTATGCATCCGTTTTATTCACCAAACCTTTAGAAACCAAATCCGGGCACTATATCCCAAAAACAGAAACACCGGACAACAACCAGTCTTTCTGTTTAACCAACAAAGAAAAATCACTGCTGCTATCATTAGCCAGAAGTACGCTGGAAGCATATACAAAAACGGGGGCTCCTCCAAAATTTGACCAAACAGAATATGCACTTCCCCCCAGACTAAAGGAGAAATACGGGGTGTTTGTAACATTAAAAAAACACGGCGAACTTCGCGGTTGCATTGGTTATATAGTACCCAGGTCTCCCCTCTCCCATGCCGTAATTGAGAACACCATCAACTCCTCAGCTAACGACTGGCGATTTACTCCTGTGGATGCCAAGGAGGTTCAAGATATCACTATCGAGATTTCAGTTTTGAGTCAAATGAAAAAGATAAACGGACCAGATGAATTTATCGTAGGCAAAGAAGGCATCGTAATACGCAAAGGACCTGCCAGCGCCGTATTTCTCCCGCAAGTTGCCACCGAACAAGGCTGGGATAGGGCAGAAACCCTCTGTCAACTCTGCCGAAAGGCGGGACTGTCTCCTGATGCATGGAAGGACGACGAAATGGAATTTTTTGTTTTCACTGCAAATGTATTCCATGAGGGAGAAAAAACCTAATTCCCAATTTCTTCAAGAAACTCAGTTTCTTGAATTTTTCATTTATAGAGGCGCTTATTCACTTGGATGAACAGGCGAAAAAAATTCTTTTAGATATCGCCAGGAAAAGTATTGCGGCTGCCATAAAAAGGCTGCCAATCTCACACATTACCTGTAATCATCCAGACCTTCAAGAACAGCAAGGCGCTTTTGTCACTCTGAAAACTCACGGGAACCTTCGCGGCTGTATCGGTCGTTTCGTTTCCGACATACCCCTTTACCAATTAGTATCAGAGATAGCCATTTCCTCGGCAACGGAAGATCCTCGATTCGAATTCAACCGCATAAAACCCTCAGAACTGAACCACCTCGAAATTGAGATATCCGTATTATCACCCTTAAAACTAATTCAAAATCCGCTTGATTTTGAACTTGGCAAACACGGTATATTTATAAAAAGGGGGCCTCAGATAGGATGTTTCCTGCCGCAAGTTGCCACAGAAACTGGGTGGAGCAAGGAAGAATTTCTGTCACACTGCTGTTCAGGTAAGGCTGGTTTACCAGATGACTCGTGGAAATACGGGGATGTGGAAATTTATACCTTTACAGCGGAGATTATTGAAGAAAAACATAGTGGTTAGTTTTGCCCCTCCCCCTTTATCCCCCTCTGTGAGGGGGAAAGGGGGAGGAATCCGCATTTCTCTGCGTTCTCCGCGCCCTTTGCGGTGAACTATTACTAAGTCACTTACTTCTTTTCTCGAAAATACGCCCTGCATAAAAAACCATGCCACCAATAAACAAAAGAAGAACCTCCATTTTCATGGAGTCTTTTGCAATACCAAAGTAAAGGGCATCTAATACAAGAATAATCCCTATAATCTGTAAAATTCTCGCAATACTCATTTTATTTATCGTCCTCTACACGCAATTTTTCCGCCAGTTCTATCGCTTTCAGTAATCCTTTGGCCTTATTCAGGGTTTCTTCATATTCCCGTTCAGGAACGGAATCAGCCACAATCCCAGCGCCAGCTTGAATATAAGCGTCATTACCATGTAATACAATCGTCCGTATAGTAATACACGTATTCATATTTCCAAAAAAGTCGAAATACCCAACGGCTCCCCCATAAGGCCCCCGCTTGGTCGTTTCAATCTCATCAATAATCTCCATTGCCCTTATTTTAGGAGCCCCGGATAGAGTTCCTGCTGGCATGCATGCCTTCAATGAATCAAAAGCAGTTTTACTTTCTTGTAATTCACCACAAACACTGGAGGTTATATGCATGACATGTGAGTACTTTTCAATCACCATTTTTTCATCAATATGCACACTCCCATAGCGTGACACCCTTCCCACGTCATTCCTTCCCAAATCCAAGAGCATAATATGCTCAGCACGCTCTTTGGGATCGGCAATCAATTCTTGTGCAAACAGCGCATCTTCAGAATCGTCCCGCCCTCTTCTCCGCGTACCGGCAATTGGTCGTACAATGATCTTTTTCCCTTCGACCTTCACCATAACCTCTGGAGAAGACCCTATGAGCTTCAGATTTCCCATCTTTAGATAAAACATATATGGGGAAGGATTAATAACTCGCAAGATACGATAAATGTTAAATGGGTCAGCATGCGTTCGTGTCTTTAACCGCTGGGAAATTACCACCTGGAATATATCCCCCGCACGAATATATTCTTTACAGCGATCTACAGCCTTAAGGAAATCAGCCTTTTCGAAGTTTGATGAAAAAGGAATATTGATTTCTCCGTTTGATGTAATGTCGTCGCTCAAAGACATTACAGGCGTGCGCAGTTTTTCAATAATAAGATCAATTTTGCGAATTGCCTCGGCGTATACATTTTCCAGGCAATCCTTACCTATCTGTGCAGCAAAAACAACCTTCATAGTTTTTGTCAGATGATCGAATATAATCACCGTGTCATAAAACATCATCTGGATATCTGGAAGCAGCAAATCATCTTTTGGAATATTGGGTAGCTGTTCATAAAATCGTATTGTGTCATATCCAATATACCCAACGACACAACAGAAAAATTTAGGCAATCCATTCACCGGTACGGGAGCAAATGCACTCATCTCCTTGTTCAATACTTCCAAAGGGTCTTTAGCCTGGATTACTTCTGTTTTGGCAGCCCCCCGTTTTACTTCAATACGATGACCAAAAGAAGTAAACTCGACAAAAGGGTTAATACCAAGAATTGAATACCTGGAAATCTTTTCTCCACCTGCTGCACTTTCAAGCAAAAAGGCGTATTCTACATCAGAAACTTTTTGAAACGCCGAAACAGGTGTAAGCGTATCCGCAAATAACTGACGGTAAACAGGGACAATGTTACCTTTTGTAGCTAACTGTTTAAATTCTTCAAAGTCAGGACAATATCGATCTTTTTGATCTCTTTTTCTCTGATTCATCACATTCTACCAAAAAAAATGGGTGTTGCTTTAAGCAACACCCATTTACAAATCTCGACAAAAACAACCACTAAACTATTAAAATGTAACTGTGGTTTGTAAATAACCCCAACTGGTATCAATATCACCAACGTTGTCCTCGATCCAGTCTTCAGCACCGAACCAGGAATATCCAGCAAGAATCTTTACATTCTTATACAGATCATAACCTACCGTCAAATCCACTTCCTGTGCCAGATTGTCATCGTTAGATGTAAAACCTCCGGCTGGACGTGCAGTAGCAAGAGAGCCATTTGCAAGATACCAACCATCTTCTTCCTCTGCTAATAAGTAATAATGATAGTCGACCTGCACGGTCATTTTGCTTGTCGGTGCAACCTTTATGTTAGCCCTGAAATCCTGAATGTTCTGCCATGAGAGTAAATCGATAAAACCATAGTTACCCTGCCAGTGGTTTGTAGGATAAAGGTTATCAAAGGTCTCGTGAGTATTATCCGTTTGATCATCATCACCTGATGAATAATCATATTCAACACCAAAGCGTGGCGTCCAGGCAACCTCTTTGCACGTATAACCTGTCCTACCAGCAAATGCCCACGCCCTTTGGTTTTGATCACCATAATCACCAAACTGTCCATGCGATTCTAGGGTATAGTCAACGGCATCGAAATTGGGCAGCTTACCATCTATTCTTGCACCAATATCATGAATCACAACGTTTCCATCACCAGCAACAGCATATCCGTTCGCAACAGCACTGTTAGCAGCAGCATTCTGATCGTTCTTCTGTATGTACATAAGTTCTAACAAGGCGCCAGGTACAAGCTTTTTAAATGCCAACTGTGCAGCATACATGTTCTCATCTGAGTTACCACTGCCATCAGCGCCAAAATAACCATCTTCGTCAACCTTAGTGGCAATTACTTCAGCATGGACACTATCGGTATCCCAGAGGAATCTACCACCATCAAACACACGACCAACGTTTGACCATACAAAGTTACCAATCACCCTGTGGTCACCCCATACGATTTCCTGACGGCCAACCCTTACTGTTAACGGAAGGTCGAAAAGCTTCTTTAAGTCAAAATAACCCTGATGAACATCAAAAGTAGTATCCGCATTATACCCGCTTGCAAACCCTACCGTGGTTCCTTCAGCCCCAAACACCCTCGAATCCTGTAGCTGGATGAACACCCTTAAGTGCTCGTTAACATCTGCATCAGCCCAGAGCCTTGTCTGGTTCATGACATAATCGTCATCGACAGATTCAGCCGCATGGCCAGCTATAGCCTGATTCGGCGACCTGGTTGCACCTCCTAAGGTAGCATTGCTCGTTGGTGTTTGGTAAAAACCATTGGCATACTCTGCCCTGGTTCTGATCTGTCCACCTAATTTTACCTTTTTGGCAAATTCTGAATACACATTGCCAGCAATGTCTTCTGCCTTCAGTGTTTGTTCTGCCTGAGCAGCAGTTCTCATTTCTTCTTTTAAGGTAGTGACTTCATTCTTTAATGCCGCTACATCTTCTTTTGTGTCTGAAGATATAGATGCCACTGCCTTTTCACTTTTCACAGAGTCAATCTGCTCCATCAAGCTTGAGACAGACGACTTCAAGGCATTCAACTCCTTTTCCATATCTTCAATCGACTTGGCATCTGCCCCGAAAGACTGGGCACAAGTCGCAACGCAGAAGACGGCAGTTGCAAAACCACCAATACATGTCTTCCACAAACCATTCTTCATTTTTTTCCTCCCCTTCTTAAATAAAACCAATCGGACCCCAACTTAAAATTAAGAATAACAAAAAATAAAAACATAACTTACTATAAAATTAGTTATAGTAACTGGCCTCCTTTCTCCTCCTCATGTTTTATGTTTTTCTTATTTTGCTTTTAAAAACCACTGCATAAACAATAAATTTCGGTCGTCACATTATATTTACGAAAGTAAAAAGTGTCAAGTATATTTTTATTTTCCTATTTTCTTAGACACCTCCTTTGAATTTCTGATTTACATAGCGAGGCTAAAAACACAGAAGGACAACTCACCATAGCAGATCATTGGACATCGACATTCTTTAGCCAACAAGCTCCGCTCCCTAGCACCTTACATGCAAAACAGTAAATATTACAGTGGCAAAATGCACAAATACCATTCCCAACACATTTTCCGTCACTAAATAGAACATTAATATTTACATAGCTAATGCTTAGAACAAAGCATTTATATAACACGTCCGTCGAGAAAAGCTTGAGATCGATTGTATTTATATTTCACAAGTGAAATATTTTTTACAATTTGCATCATGTTGCATCATGCTTTGGTTTAATTAAGCTAGTAAAAATAGCATAAAAAATTCTCAATAATGAATTTAAGAAGATTTATTGTTACTAATACACTTATAAATACTGATGTAACCAAAGACACCATGTTTTTTAATTTTCTATTGACCTTAGGGAAACATGTTTTTATAATTCAAAACTTAAAATCTATCATCAATGCTTAATATATTTGGTAAAAATAATAACTAGGGTACTATATGGACAAAGATTTTAAACCAAACGTCAGGCATTTTTATATTTATCGCAAAATCATCATAGCTGTTATTACCTTGTCGCTAATCGCTGGTGGAATATATGGCGGTAGAGAATTAAGCTGGAAAGAAATAGCTGCTGACGAAGTGGCTGTGGTTGTAAATAATCTCACGGGTGGTATAAAGTTAGTCAATCGGGCTGGCGCCATCCTTTATTATCCTTTCATTCAGGATATATATATATTAGACAAACGTGAACAAGTCTTAAAAATGACGGCAGCAGAGATAGATGAAAAGCACCCACAAGGAATTCCGCTTATCATGAAATCCATAGATGGCGGTGATGTAGTATTAGATTTGCAAATCCAATATAGATTAAACCCTGATTTTGCAGTCCAAGTTATCCAGAATACAGGTGTTGGTGATATCTTTAAACAAAAATGGTTATACGATTATACACGTACCATTTGTTATTACTGTTATGGAGAATTAACGTTGGGAGAATTCCCGGTTGCCTCTCTGCGTGACCAAAAGGCACAAAAAGCACGAGAAGAAATCAATAAGATGTTAGAACTTCATGGTTTTTATGTTACGTCTATCAACCTTTCTGATTATCGTTATTATCGTGAATATGCCGAGAAGATACAGGAACGCAGGTTAGCCGACAAAGAAGTCGAAGAGCAAAAAACGAGGGCTTCGGCAGCCAGAGAAAATCAGAAAAAAGTCGTCGTTGAGGAAACGAAAAAGTTAGAGGTAGAAGTCGCAAGGTTTAGAGGTGAATGTGATAAACGTATCATGGATGCACGAGGTAGCGCTGAGGCAAAAAAACAAGATGCCGATGCCTACTTGATCCAGAAACGATACGAAGCCGATGCTGAATATGAAAGACTTGCAAAAGAGGCAGAAGCAGTTCTTGCAACAGTAAAGGCTGAAGCAGGAGGCATTAAAGCATTACGCGATGCGTTGGAAGGAGATGGCGGACGGAATATGGTCAGACTCGAATATGCCAAACGTTTAAAACAGGCCATTATCCGAAGCATACCCATTGTCAGACAGGGTATCGAAACACCTCAAAGCATCCAGAGGTTCAAGTACATTGAAGATTCACCAAAGATTGATTACATGTTCCCGGAACCACCTGATGCTGCACTGGTCAGTCCATTAAAACCGGGACCTGATAAATCACCATAATAATCCCGAAAAATATGCTTTATACATTAAAGAAGAGGTGAAAATGCACATAGGAAAACTTACAACCAAATACATCATTCCTATCGGAATTTTCTTTTTTATTGCTCTATTTATTGTTGGTATAAAATTCTTCGTAATTAAGGTTGGCGTTGATCAAGTAGGTGTAAGGACACGTATTTGGGGCGTAACTAGGGGTATTGTACATAAGGATTACGGTCCCGGCTGGCACAGGGCAATTTCCGGCATCGATCAATGGGATCTTTATGACGGCACCGTCCAGACCCTAGAACTCGCAAAAGAACCATCACATATGGGACATGATGAGCGAAAGGAAGCGGCTTTGAGAACAGCGGACGACTATGATGTCTCTGTAGATATGGTAGTAAAATACCAAATTAAGAAGGATGAGGCGTGGAAGTTACGACAGAATGTTGGTGTGGGTGAGCGGTATAAAGTTATTGTTGAAAATGAAACACGCGATATTGCCAGAAGTGTCCTTGGTAGGATGGTGGAACGAGACTTGTATAACCCGGAAGAAAAGCGAAAGAGGGCTACAGAGTGTAAAATACTGCTTACCGAGAGACTTGTTCCTCGTCATGTCGATGTTATTGATGTGCTTATTCTAGAAATGAGATTTGACCCACAACTTGAAAGAAAAATTAAAAATATTAAATTAGCGGAACTTGATAATGTTTTAAATAAGTCAAAGACGCTCGCTGCCGAACAAAGAGGTATTACTCAAACTATAGACGCCGACACAGAAGCCATAGCTCAAAAAATTACCGGCGACAAAGAAAGATCACTTACCGTACTCGATGCTGAAACTTCAAAAAGAATTACGGAGATTCTTGCAGAGGCCGATAAATATTTGGTACAGAAGAAAGCAGAAGGCGATCTTTACAAACAACAGCGTAAAGCAGATGGTACCCTTTTAATTAAATATTCACAAGCGGAAGGAGAGAGACTCCGAAGAGAAGCGCTTGCAGGTATGGGAGGCGACATTATTGTTGCTATGGAAGCTGCACGCAACATAAATCTTGCCGATGTAAGCATCTCAAGCCTTGATTTAAATTTACTCGATATTGATGATATGGCCACGCGACTCGGTGTTTCTGATACAAAAGGAAAGCTTCGTGTTGACACAAAAACATTTAAGCAAATCCAAGAAATGCTAAACCAACCAAAAGGCACGGACACTACAAAACCAAAATAACTGTTATACACCTGTTGTTTTTGTAAACACAAAAACGGTTCTTTTACGCCATTATTTCTCCATTTACCAGTTCACAAAAATCCATTATTTAAATTATCTTACCGAGAATTAAGCACTTAGACTTAACCACCTTTTGTGGAATAAAATTTGCTCGGTATTCGTAAATTAGTTTGACTTATTTATTCACTTAAACTTTATCTGTCGAATCAACATTTATGAAACATGCCAGAAAAATTCTAAACATATCACACACTATCGTAGTTGCGTTGTTATTTTTTACCACCTTTACTATTACAATCAAGGCTTCCTTGGCATCAGACGAACTAGAGGATGATAAACAACCACCAAAAGTCAAGTATTCAAAGTTTTTTGATGAAAAAAAACACTGGTGTGATGCCCTAGTAATAACTTGTACTGATTTCCGGTTTACCACAGCCACTCAAGAATTTATAAACGATAGATTGGGGTTAAAAGGAAAGTATGACTATATATCTATTCCAGGTTCTATACGCAATCTTTTGGATTCAAAAACAAGAGACCTTGTTTTGAATACGTTCGGTATTTCTCTCCGATTGCACCACGTAAAACGAGTCGTTATCCTTGCACATCAAGATTGCACAATTGGGTATGGCGGCTCCAAAAGCTTTCCAGAACTTGCGGTTGAATACAAAACTATATGCAAGGACTTAAAAAAGGCTCGTAGGCTATTTGGAATAAAATTCCCACATCTAAGGGTAGATTTGTACTACGGAACGGTTTTCTTCAATGATAATAAACGAATCTACAACTTTAAACAAATTTTATAACATCAAAAACCTTACAAAAAATCGTGACAGAAAATTAACCGATACAATAATCTGAAAGCTCTTCCATGAAAAAAAATTTCAAACCAATTTATTTTATTATTGCCCTGTTTTTTCTTATTCCAACTGGTTGTACTTATAACAATTCCTCTTCGACTGACCTGTTGGTAAATAACCAGCAAATAACCACGACAATAAATCCTGAAACTACACGGTCTGATTGCGATACACTGGTAATCACCTGCATTGACTACCGCTTTGCCATCGCAAACCAGGAGTTTATTAACGAAACGTTGGGATTAAAAGACAATTACGACCATATTTCCATACCCGGCAGCATCTCCAATCTGGTAAATCCAGAAACACGGGAACTGCTTTTTAGCAAATTCGCCCTTTCTGTAAAACTTCATCTTATAAATCGAGTCGTCGTTATTTCCCACAAAGACTGCGGCGCATACGGAGGTTCCGTATCTTTCGGTTCAGAAATAGCTGAAAACGAAACCCTTTGTGCAGATTTAAGAACGGCAAGGACGCTGCTTATAGAGAAATACCCGACCCTTGAGGTAAACTTATTTTTGGAGTCGTTGGTAAAAGAAGGCGACCAGGTAAGGGTAAATTTTGAGAAAATACCCTGAGGAGTAGATTATTTTTCAGGTGTCTTTGCACAGCGAAATCCGATTTGCGGACTCTGTGCATATGGCGGAACCCGATACCGTGCAGCACATCGCGCATAATGTCCAAAGTAAAGAAGGCCTCCTCCTCGAATAACCCTCTGCTGCCCAGTTTCTGGACCTTGAGGATTTTTTGAGGAAGAGACCTGATAGTAGTTCTGGTCATAATAATCAGTACACCATTCCCATACATTTCCTGCCATGTCATAGCATCCATAGGGACTTTTACCATTTTCATACTTTCCGACAGGTGTTGTCTCTCTAAGTCCTGCTTCTTGTGATTCCCACACAGTGCATTTGGTTTTATCGAATTTATTTCCCCATGGCCATAAACGCCTGTCCGTACCTCGCGCGGCTTTTTCCCATTCAGCTTCTGTAGGCAATCGCTTCCCTGCCCATGTTGCATACGCAGCGGCATCATCCCACGTAACACCAACGACAGGCTGATTGGGACGATTAAACCTGGCATCATTCCAACAACGTGGTATACGATAACCCGTTTCATCTACAAATTTTTTATACTGTTCATTCGTCACTTCATATTTATCAATATAATAGGCATCCAAATAAACAACGTGCTCAGGCCCGTCGTAGATATTATACGCCAGCATAAACGTCCAATTATAGCGTGTATTATCACCCATCGTAAATTCACCGGCGGGTATTAAAACCATATCGGGATACTTCCTTACGGCAGCAGGCGACTCTTTTGATGTTGGACGCTTTTCTTCGGCTGACAATTTTCCCGCCAAACAAGCGCCCAGAAAATATACGATAAGCAACATTATGAATCTTTTGTATTTACTCAAATTTTAATATCTCCTCTTCGGCATAATCTCATACTTTGCAATATCAAGGGGGGTGTATCCTGATATAATTTCGCTGAACGCCCTGATATCCCCTTTCTTGAAAGTCTTGATAGAAAAATCCTGCGTAAACAAAACCATATCAGCCGCATTATATATCTTGATTGTAAAAGTAGCAATACTCCTGTCTCTATCCGAGAAATTCTTTATCTCTCCTTTTATCTGTGAAGAAGATCCAAAGGGAAAGAGATTAACATTTCGTATATAAAAACCATCCTCCATCTCTTTAAAACCCTCTTCTTCAGGCGTAGGGATATGTTCCTTTGCGACTTCTGCTACAGATGCTGTTTCTGTTCCCTCGGCAGCCTTTACTGTTTCGGTTCCCATTGCCGCCTGCACTTGCGCGACAGGAGGAGCCTCGGCTGTTGCTGTACCAGGGCTCACGCCGCCTGCTTTTTCTATTTTTTTCATCCGCATTTCCAGATCTGAAAAGGCCTTCGTTTGCCCTTCAAAGGTTTTCATCGTACTATCTAAAGAAGCTACGCGTGTTTTTATGCTGTCTTCAAGAGAAGTAATTTTTTTCTCCTGCTCACCCAATTTATCCGTCACCAACCTATTTAAATCTTCGATAGCCTTCTTAATCGGTTCTAACGGTCGTTGCGCCTCTTGATATCTTTTCTCGAGCACCGAAGTTTTTATTTCCTGATCCTCAACCCGTTTCGCAGTATCTGACAATAACTTTTTTAAAACGTCAAAGGTCTTGCCAAAGGAATCCAGCATTCCCTTGACCTCGGCAATAGACGCAGTTTTCTCAAGCGACTCCATCTTCGACAGACTACTATTTAACTTCTCCTCAATACCTTTTACTACCTTATCAAACTCTTTTAAAGGAGCTAAACTCTCACTTACATTTTTTTGAAGTATTGTAAACTGTGAACCCATTGTATCCAAATTCTTCATCCAGTTCGAAAGGGATCTTTGGAAATCATCCAACTCCTTCAAGACGTCCTGTGATCCGCCTTTTTCCTCGGCATCCACATTCTTTACGCCTAACAGGACGAAGAATAAAAATACGCTTATTATGAATACAGGAAGCATACCTTTCATTGATAATACTCCATTCTAAAAATATGTAGTTTTTAAGAAGACGATAAGTAGTCTAACAAAAAAATCTTCACATCTCAAATATTTATCCGTATAGCAAAGACACTTAGTTTAAAATTGATTTTAAAATATAAAATTGTTAACATGTTTGTTTAAGTTTCACTTTACGAGCTTAACTAATAGAACTCTGGTTTGTTTTGCTTATCATTGAGAATGATTATTTTGTAATTATTCTATGTAGTTTTGTTTTTAGAAGACAATTCTTATTCAAGGAAGGATGACATGCAGGTTTTAATTGCTGATGAACTTCCAGATATATGCATTGAAATACTGGAAAAAGCCGGACTCAAAGTATTAAAAAAACCCGGTATAAAAGCAGACGAGTTAAAAAATATAATCAACGATTGCGAGGGAATTATCTTACGCAGCGGCACAAAGATTACAGCCCCGCTGTTGGAAAAAGCAGAAAGGCTAAAGGCCGTTTGCCGTGCGGGCGTTGGAGTCGACAACGTAGACGTCCCGGCCGCTACAAAAAAAGGCATCGTGGTCATGAATACCCCGGAAGGCAACATTACTTCGACTGCTGAACATACCGTGGCGATGCTCTTTTCTCTCTCGCGATTTGTCCCCCAAGCCTGTGCCTCGACGAAAGCAGGAAAATGGGAAAGAAAGAAATTTACCGGTATCCAAATCTCCGGGAAAACCCTCGGGATAATTGGATTGGGGCGGGTTGGAAGACAAGTTGCAAAACGCGCCGTGGCCTTAGAGATGAAGGTAATCGGGTATGACCCCTTTATCTCTCCGGAAATAACATTACAATACAGCATCCATGTCGTAAAGAATCTGAAAGAACTACTCTCACAGGCAGATTATATTACGATTCACGTCCCTTTTAATAGTGAGACAAAAAACCTTATTACTCAGAAGGAATTTGCAATTATGAAAAAGGGCGCTCGTATTATCAATTGCGCTAGAGGCGGAATCATCTCCGAAGAAGACCTGTACAACGCCATTAAAAACGGTCAAGCTGCTGGCGCCGCAATAGACGTATTTGATGTAGAACCGCCTGTTGGCAATAAACTCCTCGAATTAGAACAGGTAATAGTAACACCTCACTTAGGCGCTTCTACCGAAGAGGCGCAATTTGCTGTTGCCGTGGAAGCAGCTGAGCAAATGGCCGATGCACTCACGGGAAAAGGTTTCAGAAATGCAGTAAACCTGCCTCCATATAATCAGGAAGAATACAATATCCTGAAACCCTATATAACACTGGCAGAAAAGATGGGATCGCTCCTCATGCAGATCACAAAGGGGGGCTTACAAAATGTAGATATTATTTATACGGGCGAAATCACCAGGAAGAATATTAGCCTCGTTACCGATAGTCTCATGGTAGGATTGCTCAAGCCTGCCCTTGAAGAGGGTGTTAATTTAGTTAGCGCACCCCATTTTATGGCAGAACGTGGTATCAAAATTAATGTCACCACCACCACGGGTGTTTGTGATTTTACGAGCCTCGTTACCGTCAAAATAAACACCCCGGAAGGTGAAACCACAGTTTCAGGAACAGTCTTTGGGAAAAATGAGCCGAGGATAGTCGATATCAACGGTTATGGAGTAGAGGCTGCGCTAGACGAACACATGCTTATCCTTTTCGGTAAGGATAAACCAGGTTTAATTGGGAATATCGGGTGCGTTTTGGGTAATAAAAAAATAAACATTGCCCACATGACGTTTGGCAGGAAAGAAAGCGGAGGCAACGCTATCACGATTGTAAATGTTGATGCGGCGATACCCCAGGAATGCCTACGGCAGATTGAGAAATTAGATCATATAGATGCGGCTTATTTGGTACATCTGTAAATAAATTTGCGCTACGTCAGTATAATACAATCTCACATTCTCCGAAGTGACTTTAGTATTCTACATTAATCGTAAAGCATTTACTGCGGGTAAACCGGCTGAATAAATCTTTTCTACAGCGCTGTTGATATTATATTTAATACGCCTAATCTCCACCGTCATATTGTCCGTATCGTAAATAGCGCAAGAAGACCTAAGGTCCCAATCCCTGGATTGCCCTACACTGCCAACATTTATGAGTACTTTGTCTGCTTTTTTTAAATCAAAAACGTGCCCTCTATCTATATGGATAGTCCCTTCTTTCAAATAAATCGCTAATGGAATATGCGTATGACCATAAAAACAAATAGGTGTTTTCAACAAATCAAAGCTCAGTTGCGCATCAACCGCAGTTCTAATATAGTCAAAAAATTCGGGATGATTCAATGACCCATGCACAAGAGTGATATCATCCGACTCTTCAACCAACGTCATGTTTTTTAAGAAATCTAAATATTCATTCGAGAGTTGCCGCGCCGTCCATACGACGGCATCTCGCGCATCAGCATGAAAATAGTTCACAGGAAATTTTCCTACTACAGCATAGTCATGGTTTCCTGCTACGACGGTGCAATTTAATTCACGTACCAAATCAATACACTTTGACGGTTCGGCGGCATATCCAACGATATCTCCGACACATAACATTTTGTCAACGTGTTCCCGCCGTAACTCATCAACAACAGCCGTTAATGCATCATAATTACTATGAATATCTCCTATCACACCATATTTCAATCGTAAGTCCTTTCAAATACAATATATACGGCTGTTTAAGTGCATTCTTTTTTATCAAAAAACTCACAAGCCAATGTTGTGACAAATGTAATATATAAAATAGCATACAAAGCCAGCGATACCATGTAACCCACACCAAACGGCTTTCCAGACCAATTTCCCATGCCCATGATACTGAAACCCTCCATATTGGGAAAGAATACATAAAAAACCGTCACATACCATGGAAAACCACCTTCATTTCCTTGAAATAGATATAGGAAAAAATGCATCAGATTCCCGATAATATAGATAAACATACAGCAACTAAGATTGGATACCAGAGGCAAATAAATAGAACCAGCAATTGCAATCGTACACATTATGGCGACTTGCAAAAATGAAAATATCAGTTGGAAAAGGGTTGCACAACCAACCTTTGCAAATGAGGCCGATAAGCTTATATGATAGTCCAGAGAATCTTTTACACACAAGGAAACGGTCATAAAAATACCCATTACTATAAATGCCAGGAAAACAACCCCCAGTATTCCAAAAAACTTACCTAAAAGAATGGATTTCTTACTTACGGGTTTAGACAATAACGTCATGATGGTACCTTTCTCTATTTCCCCGGATATAGCATTTGCCGCACTCAGCGATACTAAACAGAGGCAGCAAATGGTAATGGTCGATATTCCCATTTCCCTTATCATCTTCGCCTCTTCACCGAAGGCAAACAGGGTAAAAGAAAAGGAGCAGAGCATCAGCAATATACCTCCAAAGACAATACAATAAAATATCGCCTGTCGCGTAACCTCTTTCAGAGTATTAACTGCGATAGTAAATATGCATTTATTCATCAAAAAAAACCTTGCAATTTTAAAAAAAACGAATACACTAACCCTGACCCATGGGGATGTTTCACGTGAAACATCTGTACCATAAAAAGGCTGGCTAGATACTAGCATCCCCATCGTGGAAATTCAACTGAAAACCAACCATAAAAGGAGTACTCGTCATGTCTAAAAAGGAAAAACTCAGTCGCGGTCTACAATCTCTGCTTGGCGGTGTTATTGGGATAGAGGCAGAATCAGGACAAGACGTAATTATGCGGTTAAATCCAAAGGATATCCAGCCTAACGACTCGCAGCCGCGCGACATCTTTGATGACGAGGAGATGCAGGGATTTGTGGAATCCATAAAACAACACGGCATCTTACAACCCATTATCGTAAGACCACTCACTCACGGGTACATGTTAATAGCTGGCGAGCGCCGCTGGAGGGCGGCAAAACAACTTGGATTGAAAGAAATCCCCGCCATCGTTCGGGATATCGATGGACTGCATAGTCTGGAAATTGCACTAATAGAAAATATCCAGAGGGAAGACCTCAATCCCATCGAAAAGGCAAAAGGGTTCAAAGAATTGATTAACAAATTCGACCTCACCCAGGAACAGGTTGCAAAGGCTATGGGAAAAGACCGCAGTTCTGTAACCAATTATATCCGCCTGCTGGACTTGCCTCAGGAAATCCAGGACAATGTTTCACGTGGAACATTATCAATGGGACATGCACGGGCAATCCTGTCTGTCCAAGGGAAGGAATTGCAGATAAAACTTTGTGATCAGGTTATCAAAGAAGGCCTTTCTGTGAGACAGATCGAGACGATCTCTTCGATGGAAAAAAAGCAGATTAAACCCCACAAATCAACCGCCACAAAGACTTCTACGCCTCATGTCGAGGACTTAGAAGACCGTTTCAGAAGGTTTTTTGGGACAAAGGTCATGATTAGAGAAAGGAATGGGAGGGGGAGAATCACAATTACCTTTCATAATAATGAAGAGTTTACCCGGATTGCAAATACACTAGGAATTCATCCTTAAATACTTTATCCGTAGTTTGTCTCCACAAATCAGTCAGGTTTTAGCTGTCGGCTGGCTAAATGGTTGTATGGCTAATAACCATGTAGCCATTTAACCATTTAGCCATAGAGTATTCAAGCCGCTATAAACGCATCAGATTGACAGGGATGCCCGTATAAATTCTTTAAATAACGGATGTGGGTTGGTGGGCTTTGACTTAAATTCCGGGTGAAACTGTACACACACAAACCAGGGGTGGTCTTTAAGTTCCATGATTTCCACTAATTGTTCACCGGGTGAGTGTCCGCTAAAAACCATACCGCTGGCTAAAAATATCTCTTTATAGGTATTATTGAATTCATACCTGTGCCGATGCCGCTCCGATGCATTTTGCCTTCCATATGCCTTGAACGCCTTTGTACCTGCCTGAAGAATGCAGGGTTGTGCCCCAAGCCTCATCGTCCCACCCTTAGAAGACACCTCACGCTGTTCTTCCAGTAAACTGATCACAGGATGGGGGGTATTGACATCAAATTCCGTACTATTCGCAGCCTTCAGATTGCACACATTCCTCGCAAATTCGATAGCTGCACACTGCAATCCGAGGCATATACCAAAAAAAGGAATCTTGCTTTCCCTTGCATATTGTATCGCCTCAATCTTTCCTTCAACGCCGCGCATACCAAACCCCCCCGGCACAAGGATACCTCTTACCCCTTCGAGACATGCCTTAGCTCCTTTTCTTTCAATATCCTCAGATTCAACCCTCCGCATCCTCACTCGTGCATTATTACCTATCCCGCCATGAATGAGTGATTCATAAATTGACTCGTACGCCGATTGATGACATATATATTTTCCAACTATCGCTATCTCTGTTGCCTGCTTTGGATTTTTCAGTATCTCCAATATTGACAACCACTTAGAGATGTCATCTCCATTGGTTTTCAGCCCTAATTTCTGGATAATAAGCTTGTCCAAGCCCTGATCAACCAGAATCAACGGTATTTCATAAAGATACGGTTTTACGTCCCGTTCTTCAATAATTGCATTCTTGTCTACATTACAAAAGAGCGATAATTTTTCTTTTATCTCTGCACTCAGGTGTTTTTCCATCCTGCAAATAAGAATATCAGGCTGGATACCGGCCTGCCGCATCATACCCACGCTGTGCTGTGTGGGTTTTGTCTTTATCTCCTCCGCAGCGCTGAGGTAGGGAACGAGTGTTAAATGAATATAGAGCACATTTTCCCTGCCTGCCTTTTGACCAAATTGTCTGATCGCTTCGAGGAATGGCTGGTTTTCTATATCACCCACAATTCCACCGATTTCAGAGATAACCACGTCCGTGTCCGGCCCGTCAAGTTTCTGTATGCATTCAATGATTTCATTGGTAATATGAGGAATTACCTGTACCGTCTTTCCCAAATATTCCCCCTTGCGTTCCTTCATAATAACCGAATGATAAATTGAACCTGTGGTAAAATTACAATATCTGTTCGATACGGAATTTGTAAACCGCTCATAGTGTCCAAGGTCAAGGTCTGTCTCCGCGCCATCCTCGGTAACATATACCTCCCCGTGTTCGTAAGGGCTCATCGTGCCGGGGTCAACGTTCACATAAGGATCAAATTTCTGAAGCCTTACCTTCAATCCCCTGCTTTCCAGCAGCATCCCAATAGATGCGGAATTAAGCCCTTTACCAAGCGATGAAACTACACCGCCTGTCACAAATATATGTTTAGTCATGTTTATATCTTTCCATAAATGCTGTCAAATCTTCCCTTGTGTCAATGCCTCTTGAGGTATAATTCGTGATCGCTACCTTTATTTTGTAACCGTTGGAGAGCGCCCTGAGCTGTTCCAGCTTTTCCGCATTTTCCAGAGAGGAAGCGGGTAGTTTTGAGTATTTCATTAAAAAATCTTTCCGGTAGGCGTAAATGCCAAGATGCTTCAGGAAAGTAACGCCAGGTTCCTTGATTGGATCTTTACCATCTCGTACATAAGGAATCTGTGAACGGGAAAAATAGAGTGCATATCCGTGGTTATCCAGCACGACCTTTACCACATGTGGATTTGCCAATTCCGTTGAATCTTTTATCGTATTTGCAAGAGTTGCCATTACTCCGCCAGTATCTTCCGCTAACGTATCTACAACCTGATCTACCATTTTTGCGTTCACTTCCGGTTCGTCTCCTTGCACATTCACGATGATATCCGCATCCAATCGCCCTGCCACCTCTGCGATTCGGTCTGTCCCGGAGGTATGCGACAGAGAAGTCATCTCCACTTCACCATCGAACTCTTTCACAATATCGTATATAAGTTGATTATCCGTAGCAACAATTACTTTATTAATTCGTTTAGCCTGTCTTACATTTTGATAGACGTGTTCTATGATATATCTTCCGGTAACAGCCTTGACTTCCGGCAGGATTAATTTTCCATGCAACCTGGTCGATGCATATCTTGCAGGAATTACAACAACCGCCTTTGCGCTCTTCATCCAATCACGTAATTATTTTCTTTGAAGGAACACCCATTCCCAAAATAATAAAGCTTAATTCTATTTTACAAGTCTTTCATATTCAAACATTTTTTTCAAGATTTTCAGAGCGCTTCGGGTTAGCGATGGCAGCACAAGGATTAATAAGGAAACTTTGTATTAGGAATAAATAATAGGGGAGATACTTATTGCCTGGATATTTCCAGTGAAATATCCAGTGCCTTTGCTGAATGGGTAATGGCGCCAACGGAAATCCTGTCCACACCCGTTTGTGCTACAAGGCGCACATTTTCCAACGTGATATTTCCTGATGCCTCTGTAAGCGGCTTGCGTCTTCCTTTGGAAGATTTCCAGTTTTTAACCATTTTTACTACCTCTTCGAGTTGTGCAATGTTCATATTATCAAATAAGATTATATCTACCCCTGCTTTAAGGGCGCCAGCAACCTCTTCCAGTGTTCTTGTTTCGACCTCTACCAAAATCCCCTTTTTTATTTTTTGTCTTAATGCAGATACAGCCTTTTCAATAATGCTGATATGGGAAGAAGTAGAGACAGGTTTCAAACCTGTCTCTACTTTTAGAATATCCAGGTGATTGTCTTTTATGAGTACCTGATCGTAAAGCCCCATTCTGTGATTAACACCGCCGCCCATCGCTACAGCATATTTTTCCAGATAACGCCAGCCGGGGATGGTCTTCCTTGTATCCATAATAGCAGTTTTTAATGGTTTTATCCGTTCAACAAACTGTGCTGTTAGGGTTGCAATCCCGGAAACTCTTTGCAGGAAATTCAAGGCGATCCGCTCACCCGAAAGCAAAGTCTTCGCACTACCCTTTATAGAAGCAATGGTTTCTCCCTTTTTGACAAAAGTCCCATCCCTAACGTTTTGTTTTAAAGAAACACCTTTGTCCAGTTTTGAGAAAAAGTATTCAACAACGGGCAATCCTGCTATTACGCCGTTTTCCTTTGCAATAAAAACCCCTTCCACAATCAGGCTATCATGGAAGAGATTCTCTGTCGTGATGTCCCCTGTCCCAATATCCTCCTTGATTGCCAGTTGAATAAGGGCATCTATCTTTTCAGTCTCTAAATCAAATCTCATGACTTTATCTTTCACTAGAGAAAATTTATATTAATAATTAATTGCAAAATTTTTAATAAGGGAATTCATATTTAATGTTTATCAAACAAGCTTTAATATATCAATATTTATTTAAAGTTTCACTTAATAATTTGATGACCGTTATAAAATTTAAGGTCATTAGTTGACTTTTTATTGGTAAATTGGTATATATATTGTATATTATTAGAATTCCAAAATCTTTATTCCCTCTTACAAGGAGTATGAATTGATGAATACCTCCTCCTTAAGTTCCATTACAGCCGAATATATTAAATCAATTACAAACAATGGAGTCTTTACCCGCGGACTCTCCTATTTCAGAAGCGGTCGTGTCCTCAATTTAAAATATCGTGATGGGGAATTAACAGCGGCTGTTTCGGGCAGCGAATCATTTCCCTACGAAGTCTCCATTCTCGCTGATGAAGAAGAAATATATAGTATGGATTGTACGTGCCTCTATGCCTCAGACGGAGAAATATGCAAACACATTGTTGCCACACTACTGCAATGGATTGAAAATCGAAATAAGAAAACCGCCTATAAGCCATTATTGCCGCGGAAACCAAAGTTTTTTAATCCTTTACCATTTATAATACCAAAATTCAAGGATATTGACGAACCTGATTCTTTTCCATTCTTTGACAACAATCCAACTCATATCTTAAGTGAAATTTTTTCTGCGTTTGGCGATTTCAATCTTAAGGTAGACCTGCTCAATGGCGGGCCGCAGCTCGAACTCAAGCTGGTCTCTGAACAGGGCGATGAATCGGTATTTCACGTTTCCGCCACAAAAAGCCCTCGCATCTTCGAAAAATTAAAAGAAATGGATGACGCGCAGGTGGAATTATCGGAACGGGCAAGACAGACGAAGCTTTACAAAACACCCTTCGTTCCGCATCTCCATGCCGATATAAACGACCAGGGACACCTTGAATTATCCCCCGTCCTGAAACTGAATAGTACCAGTAAAAAAGGACAATTCCTTCCTGTGGCAAAATTGCGTGATTGCAAGATTAATGATGAATGGGTATGGCTCAATAATTCCTATCGACCGGTAGCCCCCATCCCACCACAGTTTAAACCGTATTTTAACAATGAGAAACTGCTCGTTTACAAAGAAAAGGATGCTATTAATTTTCTCAGGGAAGATTTCAACCAACTACTTGCAGAGCCCTCCTTTGCTCCATCGGAACGATTAAAACTTGTGGAAGTCCACGACAATCCTGATGTTGCATCCATGCAGGTAGAGGTTTGCGATAGCGATTGGTTGTGGCTTGACCCCACATACAAAGTAGGAAAACATACCATAACACTCCAGGAAATCCTGGCATGCATTGATAAAAACCGATGCATTAGAAAGGATATGGCTTATATAGAAATCCCCAAAGACATCCTGGACATCTGGCAGCGCGGCAGTGGTATCGTTGAAAATGGGCGACTCAAGATGCCAAAACTGGGGTATCTGCGTACCAGGGCAGAATGCGGCAAGCATGTCAAAGTAAACGCATGCGATGAAACGCGGAAATTCCTGATGAAATTTGACCGTATTACACCCCCGCAGCCAGCGCCGGCTGTTGATTCATACAAGGGAGAATTACGCGCCTACCAGCAGTCCGGCTATGACTGGCTCTGGTTCCTCCATACAAACAGTTTCAACGGCATCCTTGCCGATGAGATGGGACTCGGAAAGACGCATCAGGCTATGGTAGTAATCCTCTCTGCCTTACAAACAGAGCCGAACCTGCCCAACCTTGTTATATGTCCAACCTCAGTGCTGGACCACTGGGAATCCAAGCTTCAAACGTACGCCCCTGAATTAAAATTAACCCGATTTTATGGGAAAGAAAGAAATAGCATCCTTTCAGGCAATCTCCCGCCGGTTGTATTAACGACCTATAGTATCCTTTCCCGTGATGTGGAAGCCCTTAGCAAGGTTCAGTGGAATTACGTTGTCCTGGACGAGGCGCAAAAAATCAAGAACCACAAGACGCAGATGTGCAAGGCTACAAAATTCCTCAAAGCACGCCATCGCCTGGCGCTTACAGGCACCCCGATAGAAAACAGGTTATCGGAGTTGTGGTCTATCTTTGACTTCCTGATGCCGGGCTATCTGGGAAGCATGGAGGATTTCAGGAGACGATATGAAAACCCGATTACGAAATTTCAGGATAATGAAAAGCGCGAGATGTTAAAGAAGATCATCCATCCCTTTAAGCTGAGACGGCTCAAGAAAGACGTCCTAACCGAACTGCCGCCGAAAACAGAAGAGAAACGATATTGTACCCTATCATCAGCTCAAATTGTCATGTACAAAGACATCATTAGTGAACGGGGAAGCACGCTTATCGCGAAATTACGGGACGAAAGCCAGCCTGTGGAATACATTCATATTTTTGCCTTGCTCACCAAATTGAAACGGCTCTGCGACCATCCCAAACTCGTTCTGAACGGAACAACACCGAAAGGAGCTTCTTCAGGCAAATTCGAACTCTTCAAGGAGATCATGGAAGAGACTTTAGAGTCAGGAGAAAAGGCCGTGGTCTTTTCTCAATACCTGGAGATGTTGGACATGATTGGTGATTGGCTGAAAAATATCGGAGTGAAATTTGAATCATTACGAGGTAGTACCGTGGATCGTGGTAAGGTCGTAGAGAGATTCCAGAACAACCCTGACTGCAATGTCTTTCTGGGAAGCCTCATGGCAGGCGGTTTGGGTATTGACCTAACCTCTGCCTCTGTAGTCATCCACTATGACCGATGGTGGAATGCTGCACGGGAAGACCAGGCCACCGATCGTGTCCACCGCATCGGCCAGACCAGAGGCGTACAGGTCTTCAAGCTCATCACCAAAGGCACGCTGGAAGAAAAGATTGACGCCATGATTACCACCAAGGCCGCCCTTATGAATTCCGTAGTCGAATCGGATGATGCCGCGTTCAAGACATTTTCAAGAAAGGAATTGATAGAGTTGTTGACGTTTTGAGCCTTTAAAATACATTTCGTTAACTTTATAAGGAGCATCTAAAAATGTCAGAGAGGAAAACATTTTATGATATCCATTGCCACGCCTTTAATCTAAGCCATGCGGGACTGCTTGCCTTCTTAAATCGTTTTCTCAAAAACAATGCCCTTACCTTTTCCAAAATAATTAGTGGCGAATTTATAAAGATTATTTTCAAGCAGATTATAAATCAAAACCCCCGACTAAAGTCTCTCCTTTATCTAACTTTCCAAATCGCAGTTTTCCTGCTAGCCGCCGCTGCCTGTTATAGGATTATTTTCCTTAATGACCGGATATTTCCTGGCATTGTCAAATCATTTATTGCCGTCCTCGGCATCTTGGTAATAATAGCTTTTTTCGCTGGATTCATATGGTGGCGAATTTCTAAAAAAAGCGGATTTTTAGGTAACATTAAAAAAATAGTTAATCTTTTATCTGTGGTGGAAAATGATACGAGCAGTATGTTTCTATACATGGAAAAAGACTTCCTGTCAATGGATAAAGAGATTAAAGAATTGATGAACAGTTTCCCTGATGATATGGAAAAAGTCAGAGATGCGTGGGGAAAAAAGAAGAAGAAAAATATGGAAATCACTATTGATGGAAAAGTATATGATAAAGTAATTTTAACGCCTCTTTTAATGGATTTCGGATATAAAGGCTTTAAGAAAGATGATCTCACAGAAATTCACTACAACAATCCCCCCAGGAAACCCGTCGTGGAACAGGTTGTAGACATGTTCAATGGAATACAAGATTATATGGCAAGAAGCCCATTCCGGATATTTGAGATATATCCCTTTTTAGGCATTAATACGGAAAATTATGAATTAGGTATTGTAAGAACGGTTTCAAAAGAGATTGGAGACAAACTAGCTCGCTCTCTAAAAAATAAGGCTTCCTATATAAAACAAACTGGAAAACTTCTTATTTATGATGAAATTACTCCGGAAGAAGAGGGAAAATGGATTAAATTTTTTAACGTTGAAAAAGACAAGTCAACAATAAAAATGATCTCTGAAATAGCAAAAGAATCGAGAAAAGAAGATTTTAGAGAAAAAAACAATATCCCCAAAATGCTGGCTCAGTACTTTGGAGGATATACGGGAAATTACAAAACATTTTTTGAAACATACACAAAATGTTTCGGAAACAACGAGAAAGGCGCCATTAAGAAGCATGGAATTTCCATAGAAAACATTGAAAATATAAAAAGCCATTTCTTTGCAGGAATCAAACTATACCCGCCTCTGGGGTTTGATCCATGGCCTGGTCCTGATAAAGTTACAGCGGATAAAAGAGGGCGTGCCGGAGCAGAATTCGACAAAGTAAACTACCTCTATCAATTTTGCCAGGAGAAGGGCGTACCAATTACGGTCCATTGTTTAAACGGTGGATTTGTAGTCGATGATCATTATCTTAAAAACACCGATCCCAATAAATGGGAAGAAGTCCTTTCCAGGTATAAAGATCTTAAAATCAACTTTGCACACTGCGGAATTGACGACACGCTGAGTATAAGCAACCTGTCACAATGGACAGAAACGGTATTTGCGCTGATAAAGAATAATAAGAATGTCTACGGAGATTTCGCAATTGTTGCGAAAAATAAGGAATTTTATAAACCTTTTTTAGAGTGGGTGGGAAAAAACTCGATTGAAGATCGAATACTTTTTGGAAGTGATTTTCCAATGCTCCTCTTTAACAATGATTCTTATTATGAATATTTGACAAATTACTTTGGCTCAGGGATTAATTTAACAGATAAATTCTGTAACGAAAATCCCAAGAGTTTTCTTTTTAAGTAAAATACCTGGTAGTTGCCTATAAATCAGACGATACCATGTTCAATCCATTTTCGAGGAAGGGACTGATAGAGTCGCTGAATTTTGGAATCGAAATATTTACAATAAGAAATAAAGTAAATTTATCTTAATTCGACAATAGAATGAATTTGATTCTCCTCTTTATATAAACATTAAATTATAAAAAATTGCATGAATAAAATGCATCAGAAAAGATATGGAAGTGGAAAGAGGAATTTATTTATATTAACATTGAATACTTACAATAATGAAAGGGCAATCTATGAAATAATACCTTTAAGAGACTCAGCCATCAAAAGGTCTGTAGTATTTGCTGGTAGATACTCAAAAAATATTACTTTATCAGATAATTTGGGTCCGACTTGTTTATATTTAGAGACAGAAGAAGAGATAAATGAAAATAATTATTATAAAAATGTGCAAAGACTACTAAACTTAATATGGCTTGCAACATGCCTCCCAGTTGAATATTTAACGGAAGATACCGAAGAGTATAATGACTTTGAATGCTTATATGATGATTATAAGTGTAATATATTTTACAATCCCAATATTATTCATGGGCTTGTATCTGATAGAAGCCCTATTAGTCGAGTAGCAAGTTATAGTATGTTGATGCAAAAACTAAAGAACGAGGATTTCAAGAAATTTGATAATTCTCTTAATACTTACACATGGGCTCAAGAGATTGAAAGACTTCCCAATTCTCACTTAAAATATACCCTTTATATGATGCTTTATTTATCTTCAATTGATCAATTAGCAAACGCCTCTCAGATAATTTGTAACGGTAATTTTGTCTGCGAAGAATGTGGAACAAAAATAAGTAAGAGGCATGAAACAAGCCGTATATCTGAAATAGAAAAGCTTGTTAAAGATTTACTGACGGGAAATAATGTTAACAATCATGTTGAATTTATTAAACGTCTTTATGGCAAATTGAGATCTGCCTTTTTACACCATGGAATATTACGTGGGTTCGAAAAAGAAGGTGGTTTTTTATTTGGCGCATCCTCTGAAAAACAGAAGGAATTATTAGAAGATATGATTAATATTAAAATGTTAAATAGAAAACTATTAGAGTCGTTTTTAAACAAAAGACAAATTAAAGATAACTATTGAGTAATACGTAGACATAGAATGTCTACGTAACATAACCTTCTTTGGTTTTGCTTTCGTTTTTCATTGATGATATATTATTGTCAGTTTAAAAATTGCCTTTTGATAAGAAATTTCTTCACATTAGTAAAATCATATCGATCCTATGCGTGAGATAAGAGCAGACATCCGGCTTGGTGATTGTCTTGAGGTACTTAAAACGTTTTCGGACAACACGTTTGATTTAATCGTCACTTCCCCTCCTTACGCCGACAGCCGTTCCAAGACTTATGGAGGTATAAAGCCCGATGATTATGTCGATTGGTTTTTGCCGCGTTCGGCGGAGTTTCTTCGCGTTCTAAAGCCAACAGGAACCTTTATTTTAAACATTAAGGAAAAGGCGGCTAATGGCGAACGTCATACCTATGTTCTCGAATTGATTCTTTCGTTGCGCAAGCAGGGGTGGCTTTGGACAGAAGAATTTATCTGGCATAAAAAGAATTGCTATCCTGGCAAGTGGCCAAATCGTTTTCGTGATGCCTGGGAGCGTTGCTTGCAGTTTAATAAATCAAAGAAATTTAAGATGCTTCAGGACGCAGTCAGAGTTCCCATGGGAGAATGGGCTCAGACACGTTTAAAGTCGCTTGGGAAAAACGACGTAATACGATTTAATTCACAGGCGGGCAGCGGATTCGGGAAAAATATTGCTAATTGGTTGAACAGGGATCTAGCTTACCCTACAAACGTAATTCATCTTGCAACAGAAACAGGTAATAAAAACCATAGTGCAACGTTTCCAAAGTCTTTACCAGAATGGTTCATAAAATTGTTTACTCAGGAAGATGATTGGGTTTTAGACCCATTCTTGGGTTCAGGTACAACATGCGAAGTTGCTCAAGAAATAAGGCGAAATTCTGTAGGGATAGATATTATGCCCGAATACTATCATATGTCCAAATCAAAAATCAAAGAGGTAGATAGATTCCTTTTAGAAGAAAGTGCCAGCTATGGGAAACATAACAGAAAAAGAAATAACCACGTACATCGAAAAAAACATTGAGAGCTTTCATCGCCGACGACTGGAAAGTCTCGGCAAATTGAAATTAAAGGAAGTTCTAAAGCGCAAAAATCCTTATCTTTTCAAGGCTAAAATATTACCACTGCAGGAGAACTGGTAAAAGGGCTGCTTGATGCTCATCTATCCTCACAGGAAGAGGGAATTTTTGGTGATTTTCTCGAGGGACTGGCTGTGTTCATTAATGGCAAGGTATATGGTGGTCACAAATCCTCCAGCGAGGGAATAGATTTAGAATTTGAAAAAGATTCAATTGTATACATAGTTTCAATTAAATCTGGACCAAATTGGGGGAATAGTAGTCAAGTCAAAAAAATGATAGACAACTTCAAGAAAGCCAAGCAGCGGAGGAAAGCAAACATTTCACAAATTAATATTGTTGCTGTAAATGGATGTTGTTACGGAAAACTCAAAAAAGAAGACAAAGGTGAGTATCTGAAAAAATGTGGGCAAAGTTTTTGGAGTTTTATATCAGGGAAAGACAACCTTTACACTGAAATAATTGAACCACTTGGTCATAAAGCAAAGGAAAGGAACGAAGAATTCATGATGGAGTATGCAAAAGTCGTGAATAAATTTACCAAGCAATTCATGGAAGAGTTTTGTAGCACAGACGGTAGCAAGATACTTTGGGACAAAATTGTTAAGTTAAACTCTGGTTCCGAAACCATCAAAAATAAAAGTACGTAGTATGGTTTGTCATACTCTACAGAAACTAGTCGGAATTTAAACTTTAATTTGGCTTAAATACCATGGAGTTAATTAAGAAAGACGAACTAATTTTTAGTATTACAAAAGATTGGATTCAAAAAGAATCTAATCAGTTAATTGGAAGAAACTTGACTGAGTGTGAATTGTATACAGTTAAAAAATGCATTGAATGGGGATTATTAACAGACATTGATACTGTTTTTAAAACTGCAATTCGCGAAGCTATTAAAAAATCCCAATTATAATTTGTTACTCAGAATACCTGAAACTACCCGGCAAAGACCAATTAACTTTATACTCACTTACTCCATCAACATTGAAGATGTTCAAAATGTTGCAAAGCAGGAATTAGCAACTGTAGGTTGGGTTGAGTGAACAGACTGGGTCAAATGGCCATTTTCCAGAGATTGCTATACAATATATTGTAGTATGCAAATTTGCAAGCACTATATGCGACTGCAAAATGCTCATTTGACCCAGTCTGGAAGCGAAACCCAACAACTTAATATAACAATGCAATATCGCAGATCTCAAGCAAAAGGTGCAACTTTCTTCTTTACGGTTGTGATGAATAAAAGAAAGAAGATATTATGCCGTGATGCAAATGCAGTATTGATAAAAGAAGCGTTTCATTATGTTATCAAACGCCACACATTTAGGATTCGCGCATTTGTCTTGATGCCTGAAAATGACAATGATTTTTCCATGCGATGGGGATTAATTAAGGGCTATTTCAGCCGGCGATGTGAGGATAAATATAAAGAACATCAATCTGTATCAAGGTTAAACAAAGGTGAACAGGGGGTTTGGCAGCGGCGTTTTTGGGAGCATCAGATCAGGAACGAGGTTGATTTTACAAGACACGTTGAATACATCCATTATAACCCGGTAAAGCATGGACTGGTAAATTCACCAAATGTCTGGACATATTCCAGCTTTCACCGCTATGTAAAGCAAGGTATTTACGATAGCGATTGGAGAGTTGGTACCGAGATTAAGTTTGATGAGGAAATAGGGTATGAATAATTTTGAATTGTTGGGTTTCGCTTCACTCAACCCAACCTACTTTACTTATTGGAGAATATTTATAGAGCATTGCCATGAAAGAAATTAGCCTTAAAAATCTCAAAGAATATCTAAAACAACGTTCTAAAGAAGATTTGATTAACGAAATTTCCGGACTCTTTAGCAAGTTTGAATATGTAAAGGACTATTACCAGACAAAACTTGGCAAAAACGACGCTCAGGTTCTGCAAAAATATAAAGACATCATCGAGGACGAGTTCTTCCCGACTCGTGGATTCGGAAAGGCACGGCTCTCGGTTGCAAAAAAAGCTATATCAGACTATCAGAAGATGTCTCCCGCCAGCGAAGGCTTAGCTGACATTATGATTTTCTTCGTTGAAATGGGAGTGAAATTTACAAATGCGTATGGAGATATCAACGAACCCTTTTACAACAGCATGGAAAGTATGTATGAGCGAGCAATAAAGTTTATTACCGATCACGGTATACAGGATATGTTTAAGACGCGTTGTATAAAGATAGTTGAAGATACCGTTAATATTGGCTGGGGATTCCATGATGGGCTTAGTAATTTGTATTACGAATGCTTTGAGACATAATATGTGCCTGTTCTTAGCATACTGGATATTAAATGTTTCCAATCCTTTAGTATGCCATAGACCGAGGCATGATATCTCATGCTATTCCTTACTATTAGCTAATTGAGAATATATGGAAGAACCAAAATTTCAGTTTTTTAACGATGACGGCACGGAATTCAACCCTGATCTGGTGCGTAAGCCAAGTCTTTGCATTTCCTGCAAACATGATGAAGACCCATCGCAGGAGGTATTGTGCATATTGAACAGACACGACCAGCAGGGTGAAGATAATTTTCAATGTGGTGCCTATGAACCAAAGGTCGTCTGAAATCAGAACGGGCATGAATTTTTGTCGTTGCATGAATGATAAAAGAATTCGATTCGTTGGGTTCGTTTCACTTAACCTAACCTTACTTAGCTTAAAATAGGTAACAATTCGGCTCACCACAAAGAACGCCCAGATCGCAGGAGAAACAAGAATTTGAGAAGTTAGGAGGTTGCGTATTTCAACTTCACAACTTCACAATTTCTCATCTTCTCGTCGTCTTTCTCTGCCTTCTCCGTGCCCTCTGTGGTGAACTATTACAAAAATGGATTAGATTATGGAAAAGATAGCATGGGATGAAAGCTTCAGTGTCGGCGTTCGAGTCCTGGATGCACAACACAAACAGATCGTCATAATGGTAAATACATTGATTGAGATGAATGAAGCGAAAGTTGATTCAGAAATTATCTCGGATACCTTAACAAAAATGACCAAGTACGCCATCGACCATTTTGAAAGAGAAGAGCAATACATGCTCGAATATGATTATCCAGAGTATTCAATACAAAAAAAGCAACACCAGGAATTTAAAAGAAAAACCGTTGATTTCTGCATGGAAACTATGGCCCATAAGGTGACCGTTCCGACAGAAATATTCAGTTATTTAAAATTATGGTGGACGAATCATATACTGCAAGAAGACATGAAGTACAAAAAGTTTTTTAACGAAAGAGGACTGAAGTAACCAAATTAGACTGGGTTTGGCAGCGACTTTTACGCTCCCCTCATTGGTAGGACAGGCGTCCCCGCTTGTCATCATAATGTCAGGCGAGGACGCCTGACCTACCTATGGGGCTGGGGGGGTGTTTCGGAAAACTTACACACCCCTTTATCCCCTCTTTTTAGAGGGGAATCAAAAGGATTGGAATTCCTTAACATGAACAACAGCTCAAGGGTTATTTACCTTCAAATCAAACCTGCACGCGGTGCACTGATGCAACCTGTGAGTATGGTCGAAGCCGTTGCAGAACAGGGACTCTGCAACGACTCGCAGTTTGGCCGTTCAAAGCGTCAGGTGCTCATCATCGAGCGTGAAACGCTTGATGAGTTCGGTCTGCCGATTGGAGATGTCCGTGAAAATATCACGGTGGAAGGAATCAGGCTCGCCGGTTTACCAGCCGGAACACGCATGCAGGTAGGCCGTGCCCTGTTAGAAGTTACCATGGATTGCACGCCGTGTAAATTCATTGAGGCCAAGCGCCCGGGACTGCGGGATCAGATGACAGGTCGCAGGGGCACGCTATTCAAAGTAATCGAGGGAGGTGAAATCAAGCTGGGAGACGAAGTGCGGATTGTCGCCTGAGTTGCCTTTCTTTGACTGCGAGGCAAAAATTAATATTTAGTATATCAATTGCAGAATTATCGTGTATAATAATTTTATTATCTAAGCGGTGCTGCGCGTAACAATGGTTGCAACAAAATTAGTTACGGACAAAAAGTTAACATCTCATCCTCACACGCCTGACATTTTGCGGCGTATTAATTTTATGGTGTATGATGTATGCAGTGCTGCGTAAGAGTCTCTAATTGAGATTGTGAGTGGCTGTTTTGCATGTACATCAACACTATAAACCAGACAGGCGTTGCTTGTCAATTCTTCATGGTTCGTGCCACCATTCCAGTCTATTTACAAACTTTTAAAACAATTCTTAATTAACAAATATAAAAACTATCAGTTCGCCATTCCAGCGAAACATGTCCTCACGAAAGCGGGGAGCAGGAATCCGTAACAAATATCAAATACATGGATTCTTCGTGACCAGGAATGCCTTAAGGAACAACACTTTATTAATACCATTACTATACATTTTGATAATATTTATTAGAGAGTCAAAGGTTTACAGGCTGTCCGAGAATGCAGCATACAGTTTTTCTTAGTATTTAGCCAGAAAAAGAGGGTAAATCGGTTGCGATGGTAAAATTGAATGATATAATAAAGCGACATGAAATCTTCACAGCACAACCACACCAAGCGGTTAG
>JACRII010000166.1 GCA_016235875.1 Planctomycetota bacterium | reverse complement strand
GTTCAGGAGCGGCTGATACGCCTTTATTTCCTTACTGAATGCAAGACATTCGGCCACGCCTTTCATGTCTTCAAGGGTGATATACAGCATGGGATCGCCCCGTTTGGTGGTGCTCTGTTTAAGGTTGGTGATAATCCCGCCGATAACCACCTCCTCCCCTTCAGCACGTTCAGAGATTTCTAGGGAAGATACTGTGGATAACTGTTTAATCTTTTCCTTATAGGCAGTCAAGGGGTGTGAACTAAAATAGAAGCCCAAACTTTCCTTTTCTGCATGACGCATTTCCTTTTCAGACCATTGGCTTACATTGGCATCTGCCCCTGAATCACTTTTTACAATAACATCCACTTCGCTACTCATATCGAACAGTGATTTCTGGCCTGTGCGTCTGTCCTTATTTGCGATACTGCCCATCTGCATGGCCGTGTCAAGTCCAGCAAGGAGTCGTGCACGATTATCGTGAAGCGAGTCGAAACATCCTGATTTGATCATGCTTTCAATTACCTGCTTGTTGACGACACGCATATCAACCCGTTTGCACACATCCAGAATCGAAGTGAATCGCTCCCCAGTGCCTCTGGCCTGGAGTATGGACTCGATGGCCTTATCGCCGACATTCTTTATGGCCCCAAGTCCAAAACGTATCTTGTTTCCATCTGCAATGGTAAAGTCGTTGTAACTTTCATTAACATTGGGCGGGATGACCTCGATGCCCATGTGACGGCAATCCTCGATGTATTCCACGATCTTATCCGTATTTTCTTTTTCACAGCTCATCTGTGCAACCATGTACTGGACGGGGTAATTTGTCTTCAGATAGGCTGTTTGGTAAGTAATTACGGCATAAGCAGCGGAGTGGGACTTGTTGAATCCATAGCCGGCAAAGTATTCCATCAACTCAAATATATTTTGGGCGATTTCTTTGGGGATGCCGTTTGCTAAAGAGCCGCTCATAAACTGGTCTTTGAATTTTGCCATGATCTCCGGCTTCTTCTTTCCCATCGCCTTCCGGAGGTTGTCGGCCTGGTTCAGGGAAAATCCTGCCAGACGGTTGGCGATACGCATGACCTGTTCCTGATACAAAATAACCCCGTAGGTTTCTTTCAGGAGTGGTTCAAGCAAAGGATGGAGATAGGTTACCTCCTCCCTTCCGTGTTTTCTATTAATAAAGGAGTCTACCATCCCGCTCTGCAGCGGACCCGGACGATACAGCGCGACCAATGGCAAGATGTCTGCAAATTTATCCGGTTTTAGCTTTTTCAATAATTCCCTGAACCCACGGCTGGTTTCTACCTGGAAGACGCCCTTCACGTCCCCGCGGGACAGCAGTTCATAAGTCTTTTTATCATCCATGGGGATTTTCGTAAGGTCAATATCGTTTCCCGTAGTTTCATGAATCAATTTGAGCGCCTTATCGATGACCGTTAACTTCCGAACGCCAAGGAAATCAGCCTTCAACAGCCCAATCTTATCTACCAATATCTCATCATAAAATTGTGTTGTGACTACGTCTCCGCTTTTAGCCAGGGGGACGTATTCCGTTAACGGTTCATCTGAAATTACGATGCCTGCTGCATGCACTGATGCATGGCGGCATAATCCCTCTAACTTTTTGGAAATGTCAAACAATTCATGGATATGTTTTTCATTATCATACAGCGCCTTTAAAGCAGGTTCTTGTTCTAAAGCCTGTTTCAAGGTTATATTTAAGGTATTGGGAATAAGTTTGGCTACTTTGTCGACTTCAGAGAGGGGGATATTCATCACCCGGCCTACATCCCGTATGACGGCCTTTGCCTTCATAGTCCCAAAGGTAATGATCTGGGCGACATTACTGTCCCCTCCGTATTTTTTCCTGACGTACTGGATAACCTTCTCGCGGCCTTCCGCGCAGAAGTCAATATCCAGATCGGGCATGGAGATTCTTTCTGCATTCAGGAATCTCTCAAACAATAAATCGTTTTCGAGGGGGTCGATATTTGTAATATTTAATACGTAAGCAACCAGGCTGCCTGCTCCTGAGCCACGCCCGGTGGCGGGGATACGCTGCTCAATGGCAAAATGAATAAAATCCCAGACAATCAGAAAGTAATCCACGAAACCGGTGCTTTCGATAACCTTAAGCTCATAGTCAAGACGTTCACGGATATTCTGCGTAATGGAACCGTACTTTTGAGTTGCACCCTCATCGCAGAGTTTTCTCAAGTAGGCATTATTAGTCATGCCCTGAGGCGGCGTAAATTTTGGCAGGTGCAGTTTCCCAAAGGTCATTTCCACATTACAGCGGTCGGCAATTTTTACGGTGTTTTCAATGGCCTCTGGCAGGTGTTGGAAGATATTGTTCATTTCCTGAAAATTTTTGAAGTAGAATTCATTCGTTCCAAATCGCATTCTTTGAACATCCGACAGGTGTTTTCCGGTATTAATACACAGGAGGGCGTCGTGTGCCGTCGCATCGTCCATATTCATATAATGGATATCATTCGTTGCGACGAGCGGAATACCTAATTTGTTTGCTATGTCGGTTGCACCTGATACCAGACTTGCCTGTTGTTCGAGGTTGTTATTTTGGACTTCCAGGAAGAAATGGTCGGGGCCAAAGATGTCTCTGTACTCTTTTGCAACGCTTATAGCCTCTTCAGGTCGATTATTGGTTAAATACCGATTGATTTCAGAGGTCATGCAGCCGCTCAGGCAGATGATCCCCTTGGAAAGGGTTTTAAGAAGGGCTTTATCGATTCGTGGTTTATAGTAAAAACCCTCCAGGTATCCAGATGTGGTAAGTTTTAAAAGGTTGCGGTATCCTTCGTTGTTTTCAGCAAGGAGGGTGATATGGCCGAGTGGTTCTTTCCCATTTTTAGATTCTTTATCGAAACGACTGCGTTGTGCCACATACGCCTCGTAACCCAAAATGGGTTTTATCCCCCTGGATTTTGCTGCTTCGTAAAATTCTATAGCGCCAAACATGTTTCCATGATCTGTCAGGGCAAGGGCTGACATCTTAAGCTGGACAGCCTTATCCACGAGATCGCTGATTTTGCAAGCGCCGTCAAGCAGACTGTATTCGCTGTGGACGTGAAGGTGGACAAAATTATTATTACTCATAAAGAAATTTTTCGTTTAACAAAATTATAGATTGATTTTCCTTTCCTTAAGTATTATGGTAATATATCGTTTAGAAAATCAAGCTCAATTTGATAACAATTTTACTTGAAACTTAATTTATATTTTGCTATTATCCTCTCTCATCACCTTTTACCAAAATAATCATTGAATATTTTTAAAACACATAAAGTATCAAAAACTTAATTAAAGTATACAAAAAGGGGGTATCCAATGGCTAGTTGTAATATGAAAGCAAAGGCAGTTATGGTAGTACTGGTAGGTCTTTTTGGACTGCTGTGTGTCGGTTTTGCAGTCTCGGTTACCGAAAAATACAAATTACAGAAGGAACGGGTACATGCCCTTGAAAGGCAGCTTGGCGCCGGACGTAAAGAGATATTAAAAGTTCCTGAATTAATGGAAAATCTGGATAAGACAGAGGTTGCAAAGAAAGAAGTTGAGGATAAATTTACGGCATGTGCTGCAGAAAAAGATGGTTTAACGGCAAAGGCGGCTGAATTACAGAAGGAAGTTGATACATTCGGGGCCGTCAAGGTAGCCGTGGGCGTTCAAATTGGTGGCTTGCAAACCACCATACAGGAGCAGCAAGGCAAAATTACAGCATTAGAAGGCGAGAGAAATAAGTTAGCAGAACAAATTGCCGCTGTTGAAGGTGAGGGCAAAAAGGCTGCTGAAGGCTTTGAATTGCAGGTTGCCGATATGAAGAGAAGCCAGAGCGAGATAAAAAATCAGCTTATTTATTATACCGAGGCAAAGAAGCTGGCCGATCAGGAACTTGCAGAAAAACAAAAGGCTATTACAGACCTCCAGAAGGCTAAAGAAACTTTAGAGAAGGAGCTGGCGAATATTAAGGGCGGAGGTTCTGCATCCCCTGACACGTCATCAATCACTCCAAGTAAGAGCGCAACGGAACCAGCATCGCAGCATAAATGGGAGTTACCTGCAACTGAAGAATTGGACAAGACCTTTGCCTTATTGAGAGAACGGGTAACATCGCCAAAAATGTCCCTTGCCGAGGTAAGTGTCCTTATCTCCAG
>JACRII010000164.1 GCA_016235875.1 Planctomycetota bacterium | reverse complement strand
TCACGTTAAAAATCATCTTCCCCCCGCAGAACGCCTCACCAATATTGTCTTTATGGGGATTGGCGAGCCGCTCAAGAATTACGATAACGTCGTTAAGGCGGTCAGGATTTTGAATGCTGAATGGGGATTAGGGATTGGGGCGCGACACATTACCATCTCAACGGTAGGAATTATAGACGGTATGCGCCGATTGGCGCAAGAAGGGATACAGGTAAATCTTGCGATCTCCCTCCATGCGTCTGATGATGTTACCCGGTCAAAGATAATACCATCAAACAAAAAAATAGGCATTCATAACATCATTGCCGCAGCCAGGGAATATTTTAAAACCACCCGAAGGGATATCAGTTTTGAATATATCTTGATTGACGGTGTGAATGCATCCAAGCAAGACGCTGAGTCCCTGGCAAGGCTGCTCAAAGGTGTCCAGTGTAATGTCAATCTGCTTCCCGTAAATCCCGTTGATGAATTTCACTTAAAACCTCCTTCGCAGGAAACAATCGAAATGTTTTGTAAGACATTGGAAAAACACGGACTTGTTGTCACCCTCAGAAAGAAAAAGGGTGACAATATCAATGCCGCATGCGGTCAACTCCGACTGCAACGGCACAAATTTTTGTGGAAAAAAGAAAAATTATTTGTTAAATAGATAACACCTTTTTTAGTAAGTTTTGACCGCCCCTCTTTGTGAAGAAGGGGAAACAGGGGTGGTCAATTAATTGCGGTATGCTGCGCTATGTATTATTTTCTTATTAAGGAGAATTCCCATCGCAAGCCGTATAAAAGTTGAGATCATAGATACCTTGAAAGAAACGGTTACAAAGGTGATTCAGCATGCCGGTTCTTTGAAGAATTGTAAGTATGCCGACATCAGGCTTGGTGTACATGAGACAAAACATGCCAATGCCGAAGATGGTAAGGCAAAGGGAATGGGCGAAGATGCCTCAATTTCTTTTGGAATCAGGGTGTTAGCCGGCGAAATGAGCGCCTGGGGGTATTACGGTCAATCACTCGGAAAAAGCGAGTCTAATCCTAAAAGCATCCATAAGATACTTACTCTCGGAATAAATAAGGCATACGCACGGGCTGTTGCCAACGCAAGCAAAAAGGCCGAGTTTAAATCCCTTGCGCCTTCACTAACTGCGGTAAATCTTGCCGGGATCGTTCCCTGCAACGATACCATTAATGCCGTTTTTGATGAGGATCCCAGGAGCGTATCTCTAAAAGAAATGCTTGCTCTCTGTACAAAAATTTCAGGGGATGTGCGGGGAGTAAGTAAAGACGTGCAATATGCGTATGTCGATGTGCAAACAGGTATAAACAGGGAGTTGTTTTGCAGTACCGAAGGCTCCTGCATTGACCAATCATACGCACTTACGCAGGGAATGGTGTCCGTGGTAGCTCAAAAACCTGGAGGTATCCCTGAGGTCTGTTATGATTATGTGGGAGATATGCGTGGGTGGGAGGTTTTAAAAGGTAAAAATGTCTATAAACAATCACTCAGTGATTTTGCGGCATTGCGAACGCGTGAAACAGTGGAACTTACCGAGGCAGAATTTCTGCCTGCAACGACTGAGCCTGTCGTTGTCGTGACAAATCCGCATTTTAACGCACTCCTGGTCCATGAAATTGTTGGGCATCCGACAGAGGCGGACAGGGCGCTAAAATTAGAAACAGCCTACGCCGGACGGTCATGGCTATTCAGGGATTTCCAGGATAATGAACTGGGAAAACAGATCGCATCGCCTCTTTTGACGGCGTATTCCGACCCATCCATACAGGGATATGGCCACTACAAGTATGATATGGAAGGGACACCCGGTAAACGGGTAAATCTCATCGAGAATGGAATTCTCAGGGGATTTATGAATGGACGTGAGTATGCTGCGATTCTCAATCATCCGCCGAATGGCTCTATGCGGGCAACCGAACCTCATTACGTTCCCATAGTAAGAATGACCAATACCGTTTTTGCAAATGGAAATAAAAACCCTGAAGAAATAATTGCTGAAGTTAAGGAGGGATACTATATCGTTAACCATCGGATTCCTTCCATCAGTGAATCCAGGGAAAATTTTCGTATTTCGGCTCAAAAGGTATTTAAGATAGAAAATGGCAAGATTACAAAATTATTCCGGCAAGGTGGTATTACGGCGGATTCAAAAGACTTTTTAATGAACATAAACGCCGTAGGAAATGACTTTGAGGTCTTTCCTATACCCAATTGCGGGAAGGGACAGCCTATGCAGGTCATGCGAGTCGGGAATGGCGGACCGACATTACGTTCAATGGCAAGATTAACAGGACATCAATAATTATGATAGATATAGAAGCTCTTAGAAACTGTGTTCGTAACGGAATCGATTTTGTAAAAAAACAGAAGGATGTCATTGATGCCGAAATCTTTGCATCATGGAACGAACACATAACAGTACGACTCAATTATACCTCAGATATCCCTTGTAATGGCGTCCACGAACCCAAATCAACACAATTCAGCGGCATGGGTTTGTATGTTGTTTTTAAGGCAGGAAAAGAGATAAAAGTAGGGTTCGGCAGTGTTCCCAATAATGTTACCGCAAAAGGTGTGGTGGAGGCATTTCAGAAGGCAAGGAAGAATAAGGTCTACGATCCAGACTTCAAGTCTCTTCCTGTACCTGCGGGAAAACCAGTATTGGAAAATTATCATGACCCTGCAGTAATGGAGATTAGTGATGAGGCAATCGTTAATTTAGGCTGGCGAGGACTAAAAGGGGCGCTGACGGAATATAATCAGAATCATTATAACAAATCAATTATTATTGGCGGTGATATTGCCATTATTAAAGAACGCATGGCCATTGCCAGTACAAAGGGTATAGACGAGTTTGACGAATCTACTATTCTTACAACCAACATAACCTCTATGATTGAGAAGGAAAGTGTCAAAGGCACTGGTTGGAATACCAGTACTCATTTAGCCAGTTTTGATCCTGAAGAGGCGGGATGCACGTCAGCTAAAAGCGCCATAAAGACCATCGGTGGAGAAAGGATATCTTCCGGAACATATAACGTTGTATTTGGAAGGCAACCTGTAACAGACCTGTTTACAAACATAGTAGTTCCAGCCTTAAGTCTTTCGTCTGTGAACTCATCAGATACTCCCTTTCTGGGGAAGTTAGGGAAAAAGATTGCATCGGAATCATTAAGCGTTTACGATGACGGCGCAATAAAAGGCGCTGTTGGTAGTAAGAAAATTTCTTGTGAGGGGATTCCTACGGGCAGGACGAACCTTATTCATAATGGATTTCTTGTGGGTTTTCTTGCAAATAATTATCTTTCCAGAAAATTGGAGAATGTTTTTGTTTCTTTTCCGCCACGAAATGGATTTCGCTATCACAACGGAGGTAGAAATCATAATATACAGCCAAGAATATGCCCGACGAATATTGTTGTAGAAGGCAAAGACGAAGTGCCCAGCCAGTCGTTACTATCTAAAATAAATAATGGGATTTATATTGGCAGGATTTGGTATACTTATCCTATCAATGGACTTGCGGCTGGAGATTTTACAAGTACCGTCATTGCTGATTCCTATTTAGTGAAGGGAGGTAAAATTGATAAACCTCTAAAACCAAATACGGTAAGGATAAATAATAATATAATGGACGTACTAAATAACGTTATTGCTGTGTCGAAAGACAAAAAACAGACGATTGTCTGGGGAGGAGAAGAAGTTGTGTTTGCTCCAGAAATTGCCGTTCAAGGTATTAAACTGGATAGCATAGCAGGCTTTATATCTTAAAAAAAGTTGTTGAGTTTTGGTAAATAATTTCTTAGAATTCTTACTGTGGTGTGGGAAAAAGTTCGATTGTTTTAGGTTACATAACTTTTAGTGAATTTTAGAAAAGGAGATGAATCATGCAGGCAAAAGTAGATCCTGATGTATGTACAGGTTGTGAACTTTGTACACAAACATGTCCAGAAATTTTTTCCATGAGTGGCGACGTGGCCGTAGCTAAAGATGGTGATGTGTCAGGGGAATATGAAGATACCTGTAGGCAAGCGGCTGAAGAGTGCCCGGTAGAGGCAATTATAATAACGGACTGAAATAGACTATCATAATTAAAAGACCCTAAATAAATTGCAAGATTACTATTTAGGGTCTTTTTATTCGTCTCTTAAACATCGAGTAATGGTCTTCTGCCAATCCTTCTTCTTCTTTTCAGGATTGCACGTCCACCCTTTGTACGCATCCTCTTTCGAAAACCACACATTTTTATATGTTTTATAGAACTCTTTCTGATGTTAACCTTCATGCTATCTCCTCAATTTTAAAGAAATATATTGTATGATGACCGAACTGCTTAGTTGTTGCTTTTAGAATCGCATAATCATTAATATGTGGCGTTAGAATAACACATTTATTAATGCATTGTCAAGCTTTTTAAAAAGCGATCAAATCGTGTTCTCGTGTGCTGTTATCTTAAATTTGGAATTCTAAAACTGTTAAAATCGTATTGACATTAATCTTTTGAATTGATAATATGTCCCAAAATAATCATAAATATTATGTCTAGAAATTAGTTAAGACTTAAAAAGGTGTCTTTCCTGATTTTTTAGGCACAATCAAAGAGGAGGTGATGTCTTTCATTGTAATTAAGCCAGTAAAGAAATTCTTCCCGGAAATTACCACTTACATATCTACGTTAGAAAAGGAGAATTGTAATGCAAACAACGACAAAAAGGGATCTATGCGAGAAGATAGCAAGAAGGACAGATAATACACATATGATCGTGAAAAAAACGATACAAATGTTTTTAGATGAGATTATCGGTGAACTTGCACAAGGTAATCGTATTGAATTGCGTGATTTTGGAGTCTTTGAGATACGCCAGCGTGCTGCCAGAAAGGCTAGAAATCCACGAACCGGTGAAGTAGCTTTTGTTCCTGCTAAAAATGTGGTAGTATTTAAAGTTGGTAAATTAATGAGAGAAAAGGTTGGCAATCCAACCCAAACCCAACAACCCCCTCAGGGTACCTAATTATTGACCAATCGGTATGTCCAGTCAAAAACAGAATATTGAAAAAGGAATTATAAAATCCATACAAGGCAATCGTGCAACGGTAGAAATCATAAAGCCAGATACAAAGGAATGTAAAAGCTGTGGTACGTGTGCAGGAATAGAAAATAAATCAAATTTTTTAGAAGTAAATGCAATTCCCGGCTTGGTTGTGGGTCAGCAGGTGACGTTACAAATAGTCGAACGATCCCCATATAAAAGCGTAATACTCCTCCTCGTTTTACCCATTATTAACATGCTCATAGGCAGTTTAATAGGACAAAAGATTCACTTTCTATATCCAAACTCGCAAGATATCAGGATGTTGTTCTGTGGCTTTATTTTCTTTGCATTATCTATCTTTGCTGTTAGCATCTATGACAAAAAAATAAGAAGCAAAAAACGATCACATCAGAAAATCATATCAATAGACATTTTAAATAACTATAATCTAATTACACGATAAGCCGGCATATCTTTGTAAAAGAGTTTTTTACATTCTTTCATTTCGTCTGAAGTTTTTTGTCAAAAATCCTTATGAAAAGCAGATTAGATATAGAATTTGGGAGTCTTGCCGTTTCCGAAGGATTTACCACACCAGAGCAAGTTCAAATCAGCCAACGCATCGTTGATGCCTTTGAGGCAGAAGACCCAAGAAAGTGCCTTGATGTTATCTTGCTTGATCGTGGGTATATTACGCATGAACAATGGGTTTATCTATTAAAAAAACAGGGTATTACCGTTATTTCATGTCCGCATTGCAATAAAAGGTTTAAAGAGGTTGACACTGATATCGGGGAAGTTGTTACGTGTAAACACTGTGGGAAAACGTTTGAATATAAGGTGACATCCGATCTGCACGCACATCAAGTATCCTCAATATGCGACAACACATTGTCACCTTTACAACAACCAACATACGATCATTATATTGGTAAATTATTGGGTGGAAAATACAAAATTATAGAAAAAATCGCCATAGGTGGCTGGAGTACTATATACAAAGCGAAAAGGACGTTACTTGATATCGATGATATTGTTGCAGTAAAAATCCTGCATTTGAATTTAAGCGATAACCCTCAAGACATTAAGAGATTTTACAATGAGGCAGCTATCATACGGGAATTACGCCATCCGAATGCAATTCATTTATATGATTTTGATCGTGACTCAAATGGTACGATTTACATGGCCATGGAGTTTATCTATGGTAAGAATCTAAAAGAAACCATAAAAGATACAGGGCCGTTCGAGGTTGCCAGAATGTTGAATATCATTTACCAGGTTTGTGACGTAATATCCACGGCACACAAACACCCAAAGAAGATCATACATCGGGATATTACCCCTCAAAATATCATGCTGACCAGGGTTGGAGAAACAAACGACTTTGTCAAAGTCCTGGATTTTGGAATAGTAAAATTGCGAACGCAGGATAATGTCTCTCTGACCGGAAGTATCGTGGGAACGCCTCCATACATGGCGCCTGAGCAATGGAGAGGTGAGTGTGATGAAAGAACAGATATATATTCTTTAGGTATAATTATGTATGAGATGTTAACAGGGGAGTCTCCGTTTAAAGGTGACCAAATTACTTTAATGAATAAACACCTGAACGAAAGACCTCAGCCTTTCAGGAAGAGAAACAGGAATTCAGAGATTTCAAAAAAAATTGAAAACATCATATTCAAATGTCTGGAAAAAAACAAGAATAAGAGACCTCACTCAATTGACGAACTCAAATTGTTATTGCAAGAGGCAAAAGTCTCTGCTACAAAAAAAATTACGACCTATGCCAAAGCAGGTGTGCTTGCTGCGATTCTGGCGATTTTAACAATTCCGTTAGTGTTATACGTTTTCTTTTTATCCAATAAACACGAAGAAAAACTTACTGCCACAAGCGGCATCGTTCGTTATCATAAAGTGGACAAAAAAACACACATATCTCAAATGAATACGAATGACTCAGGGAATGTAATTTCAAAGGGAGAAATCCCTCAACTGCCAGCGGTTGCTGTGAAGTCAGAAAGTAATCGTTCGACAGAAATTATGAAGGATTCTGATAAAACATTAAATAAACAAGAACAGGGATCGCAAACCATAAAACAGGAACCTTATAAGAATTCTTTGGATGATAATACTGAAAACAAATCAACCAAAGACAATAAATTAATAAATAAAGTAGTTGACAATATTCAAAAATATGACATTAGTAAAAACACAAAAGTTACCATGCCAGAACCAGATCCAAAGGAATTAGTAAAAAGCGAGATACAAACCTGGTTGCAGGAATATAAAAACGCTTGGGAAAAAGGCGATATTGAGACACTAAAGGAGCTTGGACATATATCTTCAGAAAAAGAAGAAGACAAGCTTCGCAATCATTATATGTACGTTCATGATATAAAGGTTTCTATTCAAAATGAGGTAATTGAGATAAATGACGACAATAAAGAAACTACCGTTAGTTTTGACAGAACAGATGAGTGGACAGATGAGCGTGGCAATCGGCATAAAGAAAGTCTGCCTAGAATAATCAAAACCCTTCGTAAAGAAAATAATATATGGAAAATAGTAAAATAAGTCAAAATATCCTATCCGAGGTTCATATCAAAAAACATATTACTCCTGTTATAGTATTTATATTTACCCTCGTATTCTGCCAAACAGCATTTTCGAATACCATCAGTATTACTCCAAATTTACTTTTTATAGATATTCAGAGCAGTGGCACTGCAACTGTAAAGATTCTCAATGATCAGAAAAGTCCATTAAGCAACGTACCGGTTACTGCAAGGAGCAATAAAGAATCTGTTGCTGTTGTTTCATCGATCGGAGGACTGACAAACTCAAATGGGCAAATTTCTTTCACAATAGCAGGAATCTCTAATGGAACTGCGACAATAACTTTTAACTCAAATACATTGTCAAAATCTTTACCCGTTAGTGTTGTTTCAAACATTGCACCCTGTGCAATAGCCGACAGCAGTGGCGGCGGTGTTGATGAATTTGGACCAGAAATGATGAATGACGGCGTAGAGAAAAACGATTGTTCCTACCATTGGATAAGAACCCGACTGGTCAAAGAAGTTGGCCAAAAGAAAACCGGGTGGATTCGTCTCGATTGGGATGAAGATGTTACTGTCACCAGGATGGTCATCCAGACGACAGATTGTAATGAAAGTTGTGGCGAGGATCCAGACGAAGCCCTTTATATTGATTCTGGCAGAAATGTCGGCAATGGAATAGTCCAATATCTCGATGAAGATGAAATTACATGGATTACCGACGGTGAATTTATCGAAGAAATAGGAGATGTAGAATATTCATTCACAGAGCCCATAACCACGAAAGCCATTCGCATTAAGAAAATTTCACCTTCCATACAATGCAATGGGCAGCAATCCAACCCTGTTGTTTTTGAATGGAAGGTCTACGGAACCCCCTCCTGTAACTAGCAATTCCCAATTCTTCCCTATTCAACTTGTCTAATTTTTAAAAACTTTATTGACTTTTCCTCAGGTAATAACTAAGTATTATAGATATAATTACCTGGTGTAAGGAAATGATCCCGAATTCTGAACGGGGATATTCGCAGTCACCCATAATTATGATGACCATAACAGGACGGTGAGAATGTTATGTCACATTAATATGACCGAGTAGCCAATAATGATGCATTTACAGGCATTCGTTTCTAATTCATATCTGGATTTATCTATTTAATGATAACAAGATACGCATTAAACTCATGCTTTGTTTTATTAGCTATTGCCTTTTCGATAACAAATAGTTTGGCCGGCAATCTATCTGACTTGATAACTTCATTATATGGTGGAAATGGCGTTCCTGTAACAAAGGTGTTCGAAGTGGAAAGACCTACAGGAGGCACAGATGTAGTTACAACCGTTCAAGTACCGTTGGATTCATTTCTTGAAATTCAGAATCTGAATTCAGAGTTAAATAGCGAAAAGGGTTCATTTCCAGTCAGCTCAACAGGAGGTGGATTTACTTTTCAGTACGATAGTGAATTAGAGGTGTTTACAAGAACCACTGACAGCCTTGGGCCTATTTTTGCCGAAAGGGCGACTACCCTGGGGAAAAAGAAAATAAACTTTGGGTTTTCTTATACCTATATTGATTATTCTAAACTGCAGGGAAAGGATTTGCATAATTTAAAGTCGATTGTATTCCTTGATCAAAAACAAAAAGATAAAAATTTGCTTCAATTAGATTTCGATGTAAACGTCAAGAGTAATTTATTTTCTTTTTATGGTACTTATGGAATAACGGATCGTTGGGACATTTCCGTGTTAGTGCCTATATTACAAGTTCAATTTGATGTTGACAGCACTGCTAGGATATTAAACCGGACAAGGGAAAAAGGGCAGGGCGGCAAAACCCTGGGTTACAGTTTTGATTCTGGAGAAACGATTGGCGATTCTGTTTCTGGCGCTTCCACAGGCATTGGAGATATCTTTCTGAGAAGTAAGTATAATTTGTTCACGTCGGAATGGATAGATTTTACCTCTGCACTTGATGTGAAGCTGCAAACAGGAAACGAAGATGAACTTTTAGGAACAGGGAGGACCAGTATAAAACCATTTCTTGTATTTTCAAAAAGTATTACCCGTTTCACACCACATTTTAATTTGGGATATGAGTTTAATAGTGGAAGTGAAGGACAAGACAGGATTGTGTATACCACAGGCGCCGACTATGGATTTGGCAAAGGAAACAACCATTTCTCTATCTCATCGGATTTTATTGGCAGACATAAAGTAGAAAACGCAGATGTTGGCAACAATATGATTGATTTCTCAACAGGGTTCAAGTGGAGTCCGAGGTCGGGGATGCTTGTGTTCGTCAATGTGCAAGTGCCACTCAATGAGGACGGCTTAAGAGCTGACTGGATTCCAACGGTAGGGTATGAGTTAAATTTTTAAGAGATGTTACTCATTGCAAGCCATGAGTTGGTTGAGTTTAGATAAGGCTTTTTTCTCAATCTTTCTAACCCACTCGCGGCTAATATTAAGTTTTTCACTTACCTCTTGCAGCGTCATGGGTTCTATACCATCCAATCCATACCTCATTTTTAGGACGTGTGCTTCTCGCTGATCGATTATGTCCATTAATCTTCTTAACTCTTTCTTATCATAAGATTCCATTAATTCCTCTTCTGGCATTTTTACACGATCATCAGGTATGGATTCGCCGAATTCTATTGAAGCATCTTTCTGTAAGTTCGTATCATTTAAAGTATAGGTGTTTTTTACAGCCCTTTCTATCCATCGAGCCTGTTTTTCATCGACGTTCAACTCTTCCGCAATTTCATTTCGATCTGGCAGTCTCTGTAAGGTGTTCGTCAATCTCGAAGATGTTTTCTTCCATTTAGAAACTTTTTCTGCCATATAGACAGGAATATGCACAGTCTTTGAATTCTTAGTCAATGCACGGATAATAGTCCACTTAATCCACCATGATGCATACTTACTGAATCGTTGACCAATCGTGCAGTCAAACTTTTCAACGGCACGCATAAGTCCAATATTTCCTTCACTGATCAAATCAAGTAACGAAGTGCCATAGTAAAAAAAACGGCTGGCAATCTTTATTACTAAAGGAAGGTGAGATATCACAATAGATTTTTTTGCCTCTGAATCACCCTGCGAAACTTTTTTGAATAATCTTTTTTCTTCTTCTACGGTGAGAGGAGAAATTTTTTTTAAGTCTTTGATGTAAACTTGAAAAGCAAATTCCATCTGTTTCCTCCAATATCTTTCCTGGTTTGCTTAGAAAGATCAGGGAGAACGAATTAACCCCTGACCTTTCTTAAGCATGTAGATCCCTAAAGAATAGAGAAAAAAGAGACCTACAAAAATTTATGAACAAACAAGATATTCTAATTTGTCGTATAAGGGAAAGAAGCAGATGTCATGCCGCGAGTTCTACAAAAAAATTATATATCTATGAAAGTTGCAAGAGTTAATACTGCTAAGAGTTGGAATCTGATGAAAAGATTTGATGTTGTAAGAATACGCTATGAGAATTGTATAACGAATAGTGACATTTTATGGAAGATTACGTGGTTAAGTTTTGTCAAATACCTGTGAAATGGGCATGAACACGACTGTTACATATCGTAACACGCAGTTATGTAACGATTACACACAAAAACTAAAAGTTTTTCATTGCCTTCAACATATCAAGTACCTTTTCTGGCAACCCCTCTCTGTTTTCATAATTTACCGTTACTAAACTGACATCTCCTCGATTTTTTATTTCCTCAGTAAAGATGTCGCTACTCTCCTTTATAACACAAAGAAGAGGTTTTTCACCATCAAGAATATTCCGTACCAGTTCCCTGAATTTTGCAGAAAAGAGTTCCATTTTCCCAATTTCATCAATAACAATAATCGATTTGTCTCTCATGGCATTTTCTAAGGCTGGGATGGCAGCCTTCTCGAAGGAATCCAGATCGACCCGATATTTACCGACCTTATAATTGCTATTGCAATCTACATGGGCCATAATACCCTCCTCTCCATCCAGGGTAACAATCCTGAAACCCATGCGCCTGTCCATGACGCGAATTTCTTCTGTAAAAAAACCTCCTCCCGACGTTCCCAGCAAGGGGATGATCTTTTTAATTACAGAAGTCTTGCCTACACCGGGTTTACCTGTTAATAAGATATGTTTTTTCATACTATGTCCATGTACAAAGAAGTTCAATGTAGGGGTTGAAAATCTTCAACCCCTACAAGCTGCTTACTCGCTAAGCGCTTTGACAAGGGTTTCTCCAAATTTTTGAGCGGCAGCAGGACCGCTGGCGGTAATGATATTTCCATCCCTTTCTACATCTGCACCGGTATATTTTGCACCGGCAGATTTTATGTCATTCACTGTGGATGAATAGGTGGTGGCCTTTTTATTTACCAGCAACCCTGCCTTTGCAATGGTTACCGGGGCAATACAAATAGCGCCAACCAACTTTTTGGCATTGTTTGCGGCATTCGCAATCTTATGGGCGGTTGGGTTATCCCAGTATTCGCTTGCTCCGGAACCTCCAACAAATATAACTGCATCATAATCTGCCACGTTAATATTGGTGAATAGAATGTCTGGTTTTACCTTAGCGCCCAACATGCCGGTAGATTCTTTTAACGAGGAAGAAGCTACCGTTACTATCACTCCATTTTTCTCTAAAACCTCCTTAGGTTTCAGTAATTCCTCATCTCTAAAATTACTTTGAGCAATTATCATCACGGCTTTTTTACCTTTAACTGACTGCATAGCGCTTTCCCCCATTACATTGGAAACGAACATACCCGATAAAATAAAAGATGCAAAAATCAAGGCGGGCATTAGAAATTTGTTTCTCATTTTATATTCCTCATGAACAAGTCCAAAATTCTTTACCGTGTTTTATTTTTTCAGACTCCTTCCAAGTTCCTTTTCCACGGCCTGTACCTTATGTCCGATCATCTTTATATGCTTATCCTTCCTTTCATCAATCTTTACTGTAGTGTAAACCCTCTGCGCTGTTTCTAGCATTTTATTGTGACATTTTTTAATCAGGTCGAAAATCCGGTCACTATCCCCCTCCACCACTGTGCCCATAGCATTGAGCTTATAATCCAATCCACTCTCGTCAATGATTTTGACAATCCTGGCGACATAACTGGCTAGATCAATCCCCTCTCCAATAGGAATCACACTAATTTCGGCAATCATTCTACACCTCCTTTAAAATTTGACATTATTGCCAAATTTTAACACATTAGTAGGACAGTTTCAAATAGTATCAATATCAGTAGGTGGATTTGCTTACGCTTAATCCAACCAGTCATGTAGTTATGAAGGATGGGTTAAGCATCGGCGAACCCATCACATGAGGCTAGTCGAATTCCGCCATTTGTAATCATTTCTAACACCAGAAGAAAAGAGTTTCCGGGAAATGTATTATGTAAGTACATATATTCATGCGTCTTGCCTGTCATAACGGGAAGTGGCATTATAGTTGCTTGAGTTTTCCCATTGGTTGCGCAGAAGTTTACACAGCAAATCTCTTTGACTTTTCAAAAAATAATTCTATAATGAAGCACGCATGCTACACTATTTACCCATACTGATTTTGTTTATTATCGCCGCTGGTTTCGCAGTTACCAATATAGGTCTTTCGGCAATTCTGGGCAGACGGAAATCTACGACAGAAAAGCTCATGCCTTATGAGTGCGGTATCGATCCGGTAGGTTCGGCAAGGGAGCGTTTTTCTGTAAAGTTTTATCTTATCGCAATGCTTTTCGTTATCTTTGATATTGAAGTCGTGTTTCTCTATCCGTGGGCGGTGGTATTTAAATCACTAAAATTATTTGGATTTATCGAAATGTTAGTTTTCATAGGTATCCTGCTCGTTTGTTATCTTTATATATGGAAAAGAGGGGGATTGGAATGGGATTAGAAAGTCATCTGGGTGATAACATCCTGACCACTACTCTGGATACTATGGTAAACTGGGCTCGTAAATCATCTCTCTGGCCTATGCCATTTGGACTGGCCTGCTGTGCTATAGAGATGATGGCGGCGGTTGCTCCCCGGTATGACCTTGCACGATTTGGTGCGGAAGTCTTTAGATTCTCACCGAGGCAGTCAGACCTGATGATTGTTGCCGGTACGCTTACGTATAAGATGGCATCTGTGGCGAGAAGGATTTACGATCAGATGCCGGAACCCAAGTGGGTTATTGCAATGGGCGCCTGCGCTATTTCCGGGGGCGTGTTTAATACTTACAGTGTCGTTCAAGGCCTGGATCAGGTTATGCCAGTGGATGTGTATCTGCCTGGATGCCCACCCAGACCAGAGGCATTGATACATGCCATTATGGAAATACAAAAAAAGATTGAGAAGGAATCCGTATTGAATAAAATGTAACAGTTCTGCTCGCCCCAGAGAACACTGAGATTGCATAACAACCCCTTTTGCCCCCCTTTGCTAAGGGGGATTTATGGGCTGTAACTCATAAGCGCTAGTTTGTTTTTGCTATTTTTTTATCAGGTTGGGATAGTGCTATTACTTTTTATGAGGATTCCGATATCGAATATCGAACAAGGAATAATGAGTGTCGAAGGATAATAGAATATTTGAGCCGATGTCAAGGCTTGAACCCCTGATTAATGAGAATGATGAGCTTGTTTCGATTTTTGTAACAAGCGTAAAAACCGCGAAACAAAAGGAGGATAAGAAAACCTCATAATTCGAAATTCCTTGTTCGATATTCGTTATTCAATGCACGGTTAAATTGATCCGTCATTTTAAGTTAGTGCTTATGGGGCTGTAACTCTGCATTCTTCGTTCCATTTGCGGATTTATTCTTGAAGGGAGTGATACCCATGAGTGACATGGCAATCTTTTTTTTGGTTCTTTCAATAATTGCCTTGATAGGAGTTTTTGTGACTTACTACACCCAGAAACGTCCAAAGGCTCATTGACATCCGCTAGTCATGTAGGTTTGGTTAAGCGAAGCGCACCCAACGAAAATGGCGGTGATGGGTGCCCTTCGCTTTACCCATTCTACTTGTTAATTTAGTTTTCAGGAATTTTAAAATAGCCACACAGTCACTAAGTTTTTCTTTGTGCCTTGGTGTGTTAGTGGCGTAAGAAAGGTGACGAAGGGCTGATTTGATTTCGTCGCCAGCCAGAAGGTTTATGGTGGTACAACGTGGATAATGAAACGATAGCTTCATTAGTAAAAAATAATTTCCCAGAGGCAGTTACAGGTTCTGAGATATTCCGAAATGAGTTAACCCTTATCATAAAAAAGGAATATATTCCAGAGATTGCCAGATTTCTGAAAGAAAATAAGGAACTCGGTTTTGATTTTTTATCGGATCTGTGCGGTGTTGACCGGGTTGAAACGGACGGCGTTTTCGAGGTGGTTTACCATCTCTATTCTATATACAAAAATCATCGTGTGCGTCTCAAGTCACCAATTACATCAAATGATCCCTGTATCTCAACCGTAACGGGTATCTGGAATACGGCCAACTGGCATGAAAGAGAGGCCTATGATATGTACGGAATCAAGTTTGATGGTCATCCGGACTTGAGAAAGATACTTACACCTGACGATTTTGAAGGCCATCCCTTACGAAAGGACTATCCAGTCGATGGAAGACAACCCGCCACACTCCGGGAAATATACCGAAAGGACGAGGCGTGACGGCAATTCCTGCTACGACAACAACAACTCACCTGATGACCATCAATATGGGTCCGCAGCATCCCAGTACTCACGGTGTGTTGAGGCTTTTGCTGGAACTTGACGGGGAAATGATTATTAAGGCGGAACCTCATATTGGATTTCTCCACAGGGGTGTAGAAAAGCTTGCAGAGTACAGGACATACCATCAGTTCATTCCTCTTACCGACCGTTTGGATTATGTAGCGCCATTCTCAAATAACCTGGCCTATGCCATTGCGGTTGAAAAATTACTCGGTATGGAAGTTCCCGAACGGGCGCAGCACATACGGGTGATTCTATGCGAACTCACGAGGATTTCTTCCCATTTGTTGTGGCTGGCAACCCACGCGCTGGATATTGGCGCAATGACCGTATTCTTTTACTGTTTCAGGGAACGTGAGACGATTTACGATATCTTCGAAATGGTTTCAGGGGCAAGAATGAATCTTTCTTATATTCGGGTGGGGGGCGTATCAAGGGATTTACCCGGAGGTTTCATGGAAAAAACGAGAAATTTTATTGCCGAATTTCCCGCACGGCTCAATGAATACGAAACCCTCCTGACGGAGAATCTTATATGGAAAAAACGCACCGTTGGCGTCGGCGTTATTTCTGCTGAAGATGCCATTGATTATGGACTGAGCGGACCGAGCTTAAGAGGTTCCGGGGTAAACTGGGATATCAGAAAGGCAGAACCCTATTCCAGCTATGACAAATATCATTTTACCGTTCCTCTGGGAAAAAACGGGGATGTCTACGATAGATACCGCGTGCGCATTGAAGAGATGCGGCAGAGCAATAGCATCGTTCATCAGGCCTTAAACATCCTTCCCAAGGGAGACTTTATTGCCAGGATACCTAACATTACGTTACCCACAAAAGAGGACGTAGAAACAAAGATGGAGTCTATGATCCAGCATTTTAAAATCATTATTGATGGTATTAAGCCGCCGAAGGGAGAGGTGTATTCCAGTATTGAGGCTCCAAAAGGTGAGTTGGGGTTTTACATAGTAAGCGATGGATCCAGCCACCCATATCGTTTAAAAATCCGACCTCCTTCTTTTGTTAATCTTGAGGCGCTGCCAAAGATGGTGGAGGGACGATTACTTCCGGATGTCGTTGCAGTAATCGGGAGTTTAGATATTGTCCTGGGAGAAATTGATCGTTAATAGAATTATAATGCGTACAAAAATTTTACAAATAATTTTAATTGTGTTATAAATTATAAAATGAACCCGACAAATGAAAAGTCCTTAGAAACAGTAGATATTTCAAAAGTCGAAAAGATACTCGAGGACTATAAAAACACCAGAGGAGCGGTAATTCCTATT
>JACRII010000165.1 GCA_016235875.1 Planctomycetota bacterium | reverse complement strand
TGCAGCGTAGAGCGGCTTGGCAACCCCGCCTGTACAGCGTTGCCGATACTTCCCTATGGTTAGCTCTTCCACTGTTGTATCATCTTTATTACAGCTTGTTAATGAACTTCGTTATTCATTAACTTCACGGCACAAGCAAAGTTCGCTAAGATTTAAAGGTAAAAAAAACTGAGTTCGGAGGTGACGGAGGAACATCTTTACTCCTTGTCCTTAGCAAACAAATTCTTTTGTTACGTCTTTACCTCTTTTTAAGTCTTTCTCCGCGCCCTTTGCGTCTTTGCGGTGAACTATTACTATTGTATTTTGGAACCTGGTTTTATATCTTTTTCCGTTGTTATGATTGTTAATTGATCTCCATCCTTTGCTGCCAGCAGCATCCCCTGGCTTTCAACACCGCGCAAGATTGCCGGCGCCAGGTTGTTTACAATAACAATCTTTTTCCCAATCAGGTCTTCCGGTTTATAATAATTTCTAATTCCTGCAACAATCTGTCTGTTTTCTAAACCGTCTCCCGCATCGATCTTCAATATGAGCAATTTGTCCGCATTGGGATGGGGTTCGGCATGCTTTACCTCTGCTACCCGCAGGTCTACCTTCAAAAAATCCTCAATTGAAATCATAGAAAAAACCTTTCATAAATAAAAAATAAATACTCATTTATTTTTTTTATGAATATAACGGTTTTTAAAAGTTGTGTCAATGAATTAAACCTTAAAAATAGTCATCGTTTGATATTATTGACTTAATTCCTACCGTTGAACTCCCCGGAACCACAAATTCACTCAGCCCTATGTGGTTGCTCGTGTTTCCCCAGTCGTATGTGTATCCCAATCTGGTCCACGGATACGGATAATCTCCGGCATATATTGTTTGTCTGCGATGTCTGAACCATTCCCGGTACGTGTAGGAAACATCAGCTTGTTTGTCCCAGTCGTATTCTACGATATGCACACGATTATCGAAGACGAGGAATCTGTTTAAAATCGTGGGGAACGTTATTTCCGCCTCATGGTCGGTGATTTCGGGGTCGGGGCAGGGACGAAACAGATCACCGGGGTTTACCCACATTTCTATAAACTTTGTCTTCCCGCCTTCAGGAGGCAGGCCTAAAAGCTGTTCGATCCTGAGTGCGGTGATATCCTGGGAATTATTTTGAATAAAATTTTTCAATTCCGGGGCGACGGTCACCCAAATATTTGCATCTTCAGGGAGCGGATAGTCCTTACCAACATAATCGTCGTAATAAGACTTGTTCGTCCAGGTAATAACCAAAAGACGTGATTTCCCTGGATCACCTTCCCATTGCAGTTCGAGGTTGTCATTATCTTTTACTATGGCTACGAGATTTTGGGATATCTCATCCTGCGTTGCTACTTTGGCATCCTCTACTGCCTGCAGATATTCCGGATAATCATCATAGTTACCACCGAGGCATTCGACCCACCTAAGGTTTACCGGCAGTATCGAACTTATAAACAATACCGCCAGAATTGCAGATGTAAAAAGCCCAAACCTGAATTTCATTTTTTCCGACATATTCTTTTCTTCTCCTTTCTTTATGTTCAGGAATTTCAAACCGCCTCTTCCTCCCCATTGATGGGGGAGGCTAGGTGGGGGTGAGGGAAATGACTGATCACCCTCTCCTAACCACTCCCATCAAGGGCGGGGAAATTAGTTGCCGAGGGTATACTTCAAAGAGGGCTTCGGTAAACACGACGCTATGTATATTTTACTTCCATGAGACAGAGTCCTTTGGCAGGTGCGGTAGGACCAGCAAGGTTCCTATTCTTTGAATCTAAGATATCCTTCACATTTTCCACTGCTATTTTCCCTCTCCCCACCTCTATCAGTGTGCCTACAATACTTCTCACCATATTGTACAGAAATCCATCTGCCTCAACGGTAAAATAGAGATACTTTCCTTCTTTCTTAATCTCCAGCCTTTTTACGGTGCGTATCCGGTTTTTTTCCTGAAGCGCCTTTGTGGTAAAAGAGGTAAAATCGTGAGTCCCTATGAGGTATTGAGCAGCATCGAGCATTTTATCCACATTCAGCTGAAACCCGCACACATAACAAAAATTGCGGCACAGAGAGGTTCTTATCCAGTCATTAAAGAGGGCATATCGATAAACCTTGGACACGGCGCAATACTGTGCATGGAAAGATTCTGGCACGTCTGCAGCATCTTTTATCGTGATATCGTGAGGGAGATAAAAATTTATCGCAAGAAGTAAACGCTCGGATGGAATATTCGAATGAGTCTGGAAATTGGCAACCTGACCGAGGGCATGGACGCCCGCATCGGTACGACCGGCGCCGTAAATCTTAACCGGTTCTTGAACAACCTGCCCTACAGCTTTTGCGAGGGTTTCCTGGATGGTTTTATCGTTCTTCTGCCATTGCCAGCCGGCATAATTTGTACCGTCATATTCTATCAGAAGCCGTATATTACGCATAAGCGTTTAAGCAACACGAATGAACCGAAAAAATGTGAAAAGGCGAAAGAGGGAAAAAGGGAACCGGAGAAACAATACATCTAAAAACATTTTTTACTTAATGCTTCTTTTCTCCATCACTCCGCTTCTCCTTATTGACAGAAGAGATTGAAGCAAAAAAGGCGAGGACAATCAATGAAAAAGCATTGAGAAATCAATTTGAACAAAGGTTGAAAGTTTACAAGTGATTTTGTTATTATGGTGCAAAATATATGCTACAAATAATTTTTTGAATTGGAGGTCAGGATGGAAAAATCAGTCATTTCAACGAATAATGCCCCTGCAGCGATTGGGCCGTATTCTCAGGCAATCAAGGCGGGCAACCTTGTGTTCATATCGGGGCAAATCCCAATAATACCCGCAACCGGAGAAATTTTAAGGGGCGATATAAAGCTTCAAACGAAACAGGTGCTGGAAAATCTCAAAAATATCCTGGATGCAGCCGGTTCATGTATAGACAATGTCGTTAAGACGACTGTCTTCATGAAAGACCTGAATGATTACACGGCGATTAATGACGTTTATAAAGAATTCTTCACCGATAAACCCCCTGCCAGGGCAGCAGTTCAGGCGGCAAGGCTGCCCAGGGATGTCGGCGTGGAGATCGAGGCCATTGCTTTTAGCGTTTAAAAAAGAAAATTTGACTTGTCTGTTAAAAACTGTTAACATTCTTCTTTAATTTTAAGTCTTGTTCAATATTACAGATAAATTGCGAAAATATTTGAATATTTGAGAATTATTTATCATGATTGATATTTTAAAAATTTATTCAAGACTAAAAAACAAAGGTATTCAGGAAGAATCGGCCAATGAACTCGCTGAAATATTTTAATGAAATAGTTAACACAGAACTATCAACGAAATCAGATATAGAAGCATTAAAGATTTCAACAAAATCAGACATAGCAGCATTAGAGATTTCGACAAAATCAGGTATAGAAGCATTAGCGGTTTCAACAAAATCAGACATAGAAAAGTTAAAAATAGAATTGGAAAAAAAGATAGTAGAAATCAAAGCTGAAATCTTGAAATGGATCGCGGGTATGTTGATTGGGCAAGCAGCGTTAATAACGACATTAATGAAATTATTATGATTTCCGATAAAGGATTCAAATCGAAAGTTCATGTTAAATATAACATCAAAGGCAAAACACAGGGATATTTATCCTGAGGTCGTAAATCTCCTCGATAACTCAAAAAAGTTTTTTGAGCGAATCGGCACCTCGGATATGGAGAAAAAAACAGCAGAGATGCGCACCCAGCTGGAAGAACCTTTTTATTTGCTGGTGGCAGGTGAATACAATTCAGGCAAGTCCAGTTTCATTAATGCCATGTGCGGTGAACATATCCTGCAGCAAGGTCCTACCCCTACGACCAATCGAATTACGTTACTAACGTATGGTGATAAGGTCGAAGTCAAGGAGGTGGGAGATCACCTGTGTCAGGCAACGTATCCCATGGAGACATTGAAAGATGTTACCTTGGTCGATACTCCAGGCACAAATTCGATTATTATAGAACATGCGGCGCTCACTGAAAGCTTTGTCCACAGGGCGGAACTCGTGCTCTTTATAACCTCTGCAGACCATCCATTTACCGAGAGCGAACGACAGTTCCTGCAATTCTTGAAGGGTAAGTGGGGTCGGAAGGTGCTGTTTATCTTAAATAAGATAGACTTAAAGTCTCCTGAAGAGCTGAATGAGATTGTAATCTTTTTGGAAAAGAATTGTTACCGATTGCTGGGCTTTGAACCGAAAATCTTGTCGGTATCTGCCAAGGAGGCTTACAAGGGGAAGACCGAAGCAAACGAATCGCTCCTTGCAAAGAGTAAAATCGCAGAGGTCGAGTCCTTTATATTTGATAAATTGGACCTCGATACAAAGATCGATTTTAAACTGGTCAGCCCTTTAAAATATTTACATAACGTGTTCTCCGAACTCCAGCAGAATCTCAATGAGAAGGTCAGCAAGTGCAATACAGATATCAAAAGTATTGAGCGGTTTGAGACGCGTCTGAAGAATAAAAAGCAGGACATGCGTGAGTATACATTAAAATATAAAGATGAAATCAAGCTCGTATTCTCGCGATTAAAAGAAAAATTAGATAATTTCCTGAATTCATACGTCACGATGAAGTCCGTAATCCTCTCCAAGATAGGGAGGGAAAAGATTGATGAGCGATTCAAAAGGGAAGTATACGGACTTTTAAATCCACAAACCGACATGGATAGAATTATCGACGATGTGGTGGATTATGTGGCAAGAAACAACCGTTCGTTATGGGATCTGGCGCGGGATCACATCGAGAAAGAAGTAGGATACGATCGCAGGGTCGGTTCTATTCTTGATGGGCATGCGGAGCGGCACTATGATGACCGAAAGCATGAGATTGAGGTTGCTTTAAAGTCACGTTCCAAAGAGTTCAGAGAACTGGATATCGAACGGGAGTCGGAGAGGCTTAACAGCTCGGTGCAGGGCGGATTTATCAGCTTTTTGATAACAGAGATGTTTGCGGTTGGTATTGGGGTGGGTGTAACCATGATGTTTTCATTTATTGTACCCCCTCCCGCTATTATAGGACTTTCCGTGGCGCTGGCATTCATTGGGCTTGCCATCTTCCCACAAAAGCGGAAGAGTTTTCGTAATGAATTCGTGAAACGGACTGATGCATTATGTGAACGATTTGTCGAGTTTATGAAATTCGAGATTGACAAGGCCATTGATCGCGTAATCGAGGATATCAGTAATAATATCTCATCATATCGTGACCTTCGCTGGACAGAAAGGGAAGAAATGGTGCGGCAGGTATCGGAAGTAAACTCGTTACTGGAAAATGTGAAGAGCCTTATGCGGAAAAGCGGTTTAAGCTAAGGAGAAAAGCATGAAAATAGTAAAAATGTTTTTTGTGTCGGTTTGTTTGGTGTTTGTTTCATACGCAGCATTTGCAGCAAATTATTGTCTGAATTGTTTTGACCAGATTGACGAAAGCGAAAAATATTGTGTGGTATGCAAGGCGAAATTGTCTGTCGATGAATTAAAGACCAAAGAAGAGCAGTTGATTCATGCCGTAACCGTCTCAAGGAAAAACTACCGTGAGACACTTGATGAATTAAGACGGTATTACCAGGAGACAGGTAATCAACTCCGACTCCAGAAGACACGCAGGGAACTGGATGCCCTGGATAAAGTGCCGCAACCGCTGTATACCGACGAAGGACTGGGAAATGTGCGGACCGGAGTGATATTACGGGATATCGAAGACGCCAACACCTTATTCAACGACGCCATGATGTACAAAAAGTCTTTCAGCAAGGAAAACCGTACTACAGCCATTAAGCGCCTGGAAAAGCTTATGGCTACATATCCTGACAGCGATAAAGTCGGTGATGCGGCATTCGAAATTGCAGAAATTTATGCCGGCAGCTACTTCCATGATTACGAAAGCGCAGCAAAGTATTATATAAAAAGCTATCAATTAAATCCCTATATTAAGCAACCTGCATTGTTGAGTGCTGCCGAAATGTATGATAAAATGCTGACAGATTATGAGAGGGCAAAGGCAATTTACCAACAGGCCGCCCTGTACAGTCCTGATGCAAAGTCACGCAAGAAGGCGCAAGCCAGACTATCAGTATTGGAACAAGGAACTGCTGGTAAAAAATAAGGCGATATGCTCTTTGGGATTGGGTACGATATTCATAGACTTGTCGAAGGCCGCAAACTTGTGCTGGGAGGGGTTGAATTCGATTATCCTTTGGGACTGCACGGCCATTCGGACGCAGACGTAGTGCTCCATGCCGTTTGCGATGCATTACTGGGTGCGGCAGCCCTTGGTGATATTGGAGAACATTTCCCTGATACCGATCAGAGGTGGAAAGGCGTCTCCAGTAAGTCCCTCCTTTTAAAGGTCGTTGATCTTGTGAAAGAAAAGCGCTTCAGAGTCAATAATGTGGATGTAGTGATCCTTGCCGAAAAACCCAAAATCGGTTCAAAAAAAATAGAAATGAAGAAAAATATTGCAGAATGGCTCGGTATCGAGGCAAGCCGCGTCAACATTAAAGCCACAACGATGGAAGGTGTAGATGCCATTGGTCGTGGTGAGGCTATTGCCGCTCAGGCCATCGCAAGTTTATGTGAGGATATATAATATTAGTTAGAGGTTAAAAACTTCACTATGGCGCTTTGGAAAAGGAAAAAAAAGGCAAAGGAATCTGAAGATACTGCCCAGAAAGCGGAGACAGAAGAAATATCGGAGACTGATGTTTCTTTTGTAACAGCAACTGAAGCAACTTCCACGAAAGAAGAACCTGTCTCCGAGAAACCGTCTGTATCTGAAGGTACTGAGGTAGTTCAGGAAGGTTTAAGCAGTGGAGTAATCCTGTGCGGAAAGAAGGTTTCCGGTGTGTTTAAGAAGGGATTCTGGGGTATTTTCTCAATCGCTATTTTACCACCCGTATTCATATTTGCATTTGGCATCCTTGTTATTGTGTGTATGCTTATTTTCCCGCTCCTGGCAGTCGTGTTAGTCACATCCGTCCCCGTGGTTTTCGTAACATTATCCATCTTCGCTATCGCGCTTCCGATACTGTTCCCTTTGCTGATAATATTCCTGCTCATTACCGGCAAAGGCAGGTTATTGATTGGTTCCGAAGGGAACTGGTTCGGCTTAGAGATGTTTGGGAAGAGTTATACCTTAAAATAATTGTTGCAGAGACAGGTTTAGAACCAGTCTCTACTTGGTGATAACCTTGATTCCACCCATATAAGGCTGCAGAATGTCTGGAATCACAATGGATCCGTCCTTTTGCTGATAGGTCTCAAGAAGTGCAATAACCGTCCTGGGTAAGGCTAAACCAGAGCCGTTTAACGTGTGGACAAATCGCAGCTTTCCATCCTCGTCCCGGAAACGTATGTTAATGCGTCTTGCCTGAAAGTCTTCAAAATTACTGCAGGATGAAACTTCCAGAAATTTGCCTACACCTGGCGCCCATACTTCAATATCATAGCATTTTGCCGCCGCAAAGCTCATATCTCCCGTAGAAAGTTTTGCCACCCTGTATTCAAGTCCCAGGAGTTGGAGTATCTTTTCTGCATTACCCAGTAACGACTCCAATTCATCATACGATCTTTCCGGCTTCACAAGCTTAACTAGCTCTACTTTATTGAATTGATGAACCCGTATAATACCCCTTGTATCTTTACCATAAGAACCAGCCTCGCGGCGGAAACACGGAGTATAGGCAGTATAGCAAATGGGGAGGTCTTTGTAGGAAAGTATCTCATCACGGTGAATATTGGTAACAGGGACTTCCGCCGTGGGCACGAGGAAGAGGTCGTCTGCGGCAGTCCGGTACATATCCTCTTCCAATTTCGGTAATTGTCCCGTGCCGGTCATGGTAGTGCGGGTAACAAGAAATGGCGGAAATAATTCTGTATAACCGTGCTTGCTGGTGTGAACGTCCAGCATAAAAGAAAACAGTGCGCGTTCGAGTTTTGCGCCGAGACCTTTCAGCAAGATAAAACCAGAGCCGGAAATCTTGGACGCCCGCTCCGTGTCCAGGATGTTTAAGATACTTCCCAGTTCCCAGTGCGGCAGAGGAGTAAAATCAAACGTCTTTCGTTGTCCCCATGCCCTGACAATTACATTGTCTTTCTCGTCCTTCCCAATAGGCACGTCTGCGGCGGGAATATTGGGGATGCGCAGCATCAGATTGGTGATTTGAGTGTCCAGTTCCTTCAGTTTTTCCTCAATGGATTTTATGTCATCGCCGATCTTTTTTGTTTCCTCGATGATCTGAGAGGCATCCTGCCCTTTTTTCTTAAATTCGCCGACCTCTTTTGACTTCTCGTTGCGTTTACTCTTCAACTGTTCGCAGGCATGAATCATCGACCTGCGCTGAGTATCAACCTCCAAAATTCGATCTATGCTGGCAGCATTTTCGTGCTTCAGCGCGATGGCCTGTTTGACCTTGTCAGGGTTGTTCCTGATAAAATTTATATCAAGCATATATCAAAAAGCCTCCAATTATAGCGTTCACTATAATTAATTATTCAGATAACTAAGGTAAAATTATAAATACATAAAATATAAAATCAAAGAGAATAATTTTCTTTTGTTGAAAAGAACTGTTTATATATTTAAAATTATGGCATGGCTAATAAAATCTCACGCAGGGCATTTCTCAAAACCGGTATTGTCGTGGGCGCAGGCATCTACGGTTTATCCTATTTAAGCGCCATCAAGAGAAAGCCTGCCATAAAAAAATATAAGGAACATACCTTAAAGCCCGGACTGGTTGTCGCTCACGGGAATGTTTCTGACACTGCCGATGAAGCCATAATTGTTAAAGAAATGGTACGGCGCGCCTTGAATGCCCTCGGCGGTATGGATAAACTCATTTCCAAAGGCAACAGGGTCATTATCAAACCCAACATTGCCTGGAATCAAAAACCGGAATTCGCCGCCAATACCAATCCTTATGTGGTGGCAGCCCTCGTGGAGTTGTGTCGGGAGGCTGGTGCGAGTAGAGTAAAAGTCATGGATAATACCTGTTCTGCAAACCCGGAACCATCGTATGAGAATAGTGGTATTGCCGCAGCGGCACGTAAAGCAGGCGCTGATGTGACATATATTGATAACCGCCGTTTCCAGGAGTTTTCAATCCCCGACAGCAAGGTTTTAAAGTCCTGGGATTTTTACAAAGAAATGATATATGCCGATGAAGTGGACGTGCTTATCAACGTGCCTATTGCAAAACAGCACGGCACATCAAGGCTTTCTATGGGACTCAAAAACGTCTTTGGCATGATCGGGGGCGACAGGGGCAGTCTTCACACCGATATACACCCCAAGATTGCTGACCTCAATAAATTCGTCAAAATAGACCTTACCGTACTCGATGCCTTCAGGATATTGAAAAATCACGGGCCTACGGGCGGGCGGCTGGATGATGTTGACAATTCTCCCGAACGTGCAAGACGCATCATTGTAAGCACAGACCCGGTTGCTACCGACGCCTATGGCGCCACCCTGTTTGGTATTCAACCCAAAGACGTAGGCTACATCAAGGAATCCCATGAGGGAGGCGTGGGAGAGATTGATTTTCGCCTGCGTGGCTTTGAAGAAATATACGTATAAATGAGTTAAAAAATACAAAGTTGAAGAATAATTCATTTTGTATCTCCGTGGTTTTGTGGCATAATCTCTAATTGAAATTTTTAAACATTACCTTAAAGACTATGATGACCTTCCAGGAAATTATCTTAAAACTACAAAACTATTGGGCAGATTATGGTTGTGTGATATGGCAGCCTTATGACCTCGAAAAAGGGGCTGGCACTTTTAACCCCGCAACATTTCTCAGGGCGCTTGGCCCTGAACCCTGGAAATGCGCTTATGTAGAACCCTCCCGGCGGCCAGCCGACGGCAGATACGGTGAAAATCCTAACCGATTACAGCACTACTACCAGTTCCAGGTGATAATCAAACCTGCTCCTGATGACTCACAGGATATCTATCTAAACAGTTTAAGATTCCTGGGTATCGATCTCGTGAAACACGATGTGCGGTTTGTTGAAGACGATTGGGAGTCCCCAACCCTCGGCGCTACCGGTCTTGGCTGGGAGGTATGGCTGGACGGGATGGAGGTAACTCAATTTACCTATTTCCAGCAGGCAGGCGGTTTGGAACTCGAACCTATCACCCTCGAACTTACCTATGGACTCGAACGCATTGCCATGTTCATTCAGGCAAAGGAATCCGTTTTTGACCTCGAATGGGTTAAAGGTTACACCTATGGGGATATCCACAGGCAGGATGAAGTCCAATTCTCCACGTATAATTTTAAAGTGGCAGATACGGCCATGCTCTTTCAACTCTTTGATACCTACGAAAAGGAATGTCAAAGACTCTTAAAAGAAGACCTCGTGCTGCCTGCCTATGATTATGTCTTAAAGTGCTCTCATACCTTTAATTTGCTGGATGCGCGGGGAGCTATTGGAGTCACACAGCGTACGGGTTATATTGGCAGGGTCCGAAACCTTGCCCGACTCTGTGCGGAAAACTATGTCCAACTGCGCGAGGCATTGCATTGGCCTTTGTTAAAGGATAAACCCCTATTATGAAGGATAGCTTATGGAAATGAACGAAAATAATCTTGTGGAAATATCAGTCATGGGTGAGGTTTCTAGCCCGACGAGTAGTTCGCAACCTTATTGCATAACACCCGAAGGAAAGCCTACTATACTGCCAAGCGTGGGCGGCATTACCTACAATGTCAAAGTAGGTGACAACGCCATTACGTGGGAAGCGGACCACGTGGAACCGTGCGTATCCGTTAAAAATAAGGATAGGGAGGAGAATGGGGCGTTAAATTTACTGTCCTGTATCGGAAATATTGCCAGGGTAACATCCGGTGATGCGAAAGGCCATACAGGCGTTGTTACAGGAAAACACGGTGGTGTTGAAAATGTGCTGGTTGATTTTGAAGACAGAACCCTTGAAAAACTTGCCATTGGGGACAAAATACTCATTCGGGGTATTGGCGTAGGGCTGTCTTCTGCAAAGTATCCCCATATTAAAATCATCAACACGTCTCCAGCCCTTCTCAAGAAATTACCCATCAGACAGGACAAGACGAAAGACGTATTGCATGTCCCGGTAACCCACATTATCCCTGCAGCCATTATGGGTTCAGGATTAGGGTCTCAACATTGTTATCGTGGAGATTACGACATACAATTGTTTGATAAGGAACAGGTAAAAAAGTGCAATCTCCAAACATTGCGATTTGGCGATATCGTGGCGATCATGGATGCAGACCACACCTTTGGAAGGATATATAGAACGGGAGCAGTAAGCATAGGGGTAATTGTGCACAGTAATTGCGTGACGGCAGGGCACGGTCCCGGTGTGACAACATTACTTACCTCAGCCGATGGTAAAATTGTACCCTGTATAGATAGTACTGCGAATATTGGCGTATATTTGAAGATTGGACGATTCAGGAAAAAAACACTAAAGAAGGGATAAAGAATATTTTACTCCAGGCTGATATAAAATGTGCTTGACATTTCATCCCCAGTTAATATAATTTGTAGCTTTCTAATTCTTTTGTGTATTGGTTTATTTTATTGGAGAGGAGCTTATTTGTCTACTGTGAGTGTTCAAGAATTGGTCGATGCGGGATTCCACTTTGGCCATCGGACGAGTAAATGGAATCCAAAGATGAAGCCTTTCATCTTTGGCAAACGGAACTTAATCCATATTATTGATTTACGGGAAACTACGAAAGGGCTTGTTACCGCATGCAAGTTTTTGACGAGTCTTGTCCAGACGAAAAAAGGTGTGTTATTTGTAGGCACCAAATGGCAGGCGCAGGATATTGTCGTACGGGAAGCTAAACGTTGCGGGATGCATTATGTAAGCGAGCGCTGGCTGGGCGGTACACTGACAAATTTCGATACCATCAGGAAACGGTTAGAACGTCTGGAAGAATTGGAAAACTTAGAAAAAACCGGGGGCATTAATCAGTTTAGCAAAAAGGCAATTTCCTCTCTCAATCGGGAACGTAAAAAGATACTCACCAACCTAGAAGGCATCCGTAATATGAGTTCTCTCCCGGGAGCCCTCGTGGTAGTTGATCCAAAACACGAACACAACGCCATCAGCGAGGCAAAAAAGCTGGGGATTGCAACGGTATGTCTTGCTGATACGGATTGTGACCCTGATATGATAGACATTTGTGTCCCGGGAAATGATGATGCCATACGCGCAATCAATCTCTTTTTAACCAGGACGGCAGATGCGGTTTTGGCTGGCAAGGAACTCCTGATGACTGTCGCAAAAGTTTGATAAGGATATTGAAGGTTTAATAAAAAGTCCTTCCATGCGTTAAAAGATAACATTATACGTATCCATACAAACTGCAAGTCAGACTACTACCATAAAAGAACATTTCATATGGGTTTCCATTCGTTGGTTAATTTATACGATTACATTATACAGGACATAAAACGATAGTAGTTTTATACTACCGTGTACGGAGGTTGTTCATGGCGGATATATCGAGTATTACGAAGTTGAGAGAACAAACCGGGGCTGGTATATTAGAGTGTAAGAGCGCCCTGGACGATGTTAAAGGTGACTTTGAGAAGGCCCTGGAGATTATTAAAAAGAAAGGTATTGCTAAGGCTGCAAAGAAAGAGCAGCGGGCAACAGCCGAAGGCAGGATCGGCACCTACATTCACACCAACGGGAAATTAGGGGTGATGGTGGAACTCAACTGTGAGACTGATTTTGTGGCAAAGAATGAGGTCTTTCAGCAGTTATTGAAGGATGTCTGCATGCAGGTTGCCGCTACAAAACCGGTAGCTGTAAAAAGAGAGGATATCCCCGGCCAGATCATAGAAGAGCAGAAGAAGATATTTATGGAAGAGGTCAAGGGAAAACCTGCGAATATTATCGAAAAGATTGTTGCCGGAAAGCTGGATAGTTTTTATAAAGAAAGATGCCTGCTGGAGCAGCCTTTCATAAAAGACAATACTCAAACGATCAATGAATTATTAATTGCAAATATTGCCAAAATAGGGGAAAATATTAAAGTTAATCGGTTCGTTCGATTCGAGGTTGGAGAGTGTTAGCTATAGTAAACGACTTAAATAAGTTGACATTGAATGCTTGTCATTCCGAGCAAAGCGAGGATTCTTAGGATTTCTCAGTCGCTCTGCTCCTTCGAAATGACAACTTTCTTTTGTCGCTCGATATAGTTAAGAAACGTTGCATTACCCCTGTGCCCATGAAAAGGAATATCAAGTATAAACGAATATTATTAAAGATAAGCGGCGAAGGTTTTGGTAATGAAAATGGGCGTGGCATAGAAACAGAAAACTTTATTACATTAGCCAGAGAAATACAAAAAGTTTCAGCGACCGGAGTTGAGCTGGCAATCGTTGTGGGCGGCGGCAACATCCTCCGAGGCGCAAAGTTCGGCAGCGCTGGCAAATCCAGGGTACAGGCCGATCAGGTAGGCATGATCGCCACGGCAATTAATGCGCTGCTCTTGCAGGATATTTTGGAAGGGTTTACCATCAGGGCGCATGTAATCAGTGCCATTGAAATTAAAAATATTACTGAACCCTTTGTACTGCGAAACTGCCTAAAATATTTAAAAGAAAAAGATGTCGTTATTTTTGCGGGTGGAACGGGAAACCCTTATTTTACAACCGATACAGCGGCAGCTTTGCGTGCGATTGAAATCGGCGCAGATGTAATGTTGAAGGCAACACGGGTTGACGGTGTATATACGGACGATCCCTTGGAAAATGCATCTGCAAAGCTATACAAAAAATTGACCTATATGGACGTCTTGAATAAGCAACTGGGAGTAATGGATCTAACGGCGATCTCCTTGAGTATGGAAAATAAATTGCCCATTATTGTTTTTAATATGAATAAACGTGAAAATATCAAAAAGGCAATTTTGGGTAAACCTGTTGGGACATATATCGGGGAATAATGAAATATGGCAAAAGAATCTATCTGTAAAGACGCAAGGGCAAGGATGGAAAAGGTCGTTATGCACCTGCAAGAGGAGCTCAGGGGCTTAAGGACAGGCAGGGCGAGTCCGGGACTGGTGGAAAATATAAAAGTAGAATGTTACGGAGATTTTTCACCGTTAAAACAGCTGGCGGCTATTTCAACACCCGATGCACAGTCGATAATGATTAAACCGTACGATACCACGATACTCGCAAGTATCGAGAAGGCTATTTTACAATCCGATCTTGGTTTAACCCCTTCGGCTGAGGGGAAAGCCCTGCGCATCGTGATTCCACCACTCAACGAGGAGCGAAGAAAGAAACTTGCTTTGCAAGCAAAAGAACAAGGGGAAACGGCAAAGGTTTCTTTGAGAAATGTCAGACACGACGCCAATAAACAGGCTGATAAAGAAGAGAAAGAAGGCATCCTGACCGAAGACGATGCCAAGCGCACCAAAGACGATATACAAAAGCTTATCCACGAATACGAGGGGAAGCTCAACGATTTGGTCAAGAAAAAGACAGAAGAGATACTCAAGGTATAGAAGTGTTCTTTTTATATATACAAATAAAAGCGAAGTCTCTATAGAGGGGGCATAGCTCAGTTGGTAGAGCACCGCCCTTTTAAGGCGGGCGTCGATGGTTCGAGTCCATCTGCCCTCACCACTTTAGTAACGGTTTACCACAGAAAATCCGTGGTATAATTACTATGTGGCCCCATCGTCTAGCCTGGTCTAGGACAACAGATTTTCGATCTGTGAACTGGGGTTCAAATCCCCATGGGGTCAATTTTTTAAAGCAAAAAAGCCATGAGATTGGAAAAATCTCATGGCTTTTTTAATTTGACAAAGATAAACAGATTGCATATAAATAAGCAAGCAGTTCGATATGTTAGAATACTGTTAAGCTGTCTATTCCTGACAAGCCGATAAGCAAAATCGTAAAAGGCTAGTAAATTATTATGCTTTGTTTCCCATAGTCTGATTAGGTAAAGCAATGATTATACAGGCACCACTCCCAACGAAAAAAGATATCCTTTCTGTTATCCGGCAGAACCAGGAGAAAATCAAAGCACTTGGGGTCAAAAAACTTGGACTCTTTGGCTCTTTTACTCGTGGTGAACAGAATGCTGAGAGTGATATTGATTTGCTGGTAGAATTTGAACAAGACAAAAAAACCTTTAATAATTTTATCCAACTCTCTTTTTTATTAGAAGAAATCCTGCAGCGATCGGTTGAATTGGTAACGGCTGAATCACTGAGTCCATACGTTCGTCCCCACATCATTGAAGAGGTTGAAGATGTCCCTCTCTCCGCTTGAGTACCTTCGGCATATCCTGGATGAAGCTGAATATCTGATTAACCGAAGTTGTGGTCTACGGCGGGAAGAATTTCTTAGTGACGAAACCCTGAAGCGGGCCTTTGTGCGGAGTATTGAGATTATTGGCGAGGCGGCAAAAAAAGTCCCTGAAGAGTTAAGACAAAAGTATGCCCACCTTGAGTGGCGGGCAATGGTTGGGATGAGAGATCGATTGATCCACAGTTACTTCGGCATAGATTATGAATTGGTATGGGATGTTGTTACCAATAAAGTGTCAAACCTGAAACGTGAAATTGAGAAAATTCTTCGGAACGAAACAGGTGACTGAGTTCCAGCACTGAAACAGAGATACTCAAAAAGGTTATTGATAACTGATTTCGCATTATCATCAAAAGGTAGATTGAATGGTTACTAAAACCCTGGAGGGACATATTGAGATTACCAATGATATTGCTGGTGGTAAGCCGAGAATAGCCGGGCATCGTATCACAGTACAAAATATCGTGATTTGGCATGAATTGTTAGGGCGCACGCTGGTGAAATCGCTGCAGAATATGACCTAACATTAGCTGATGTGTACGCTGCATTGGCTTACTATTATGATCATCAGGCTGAAATTGATAAATCCATACAAGAGAGTGATGACTTTGTAGACGCATCACGCCAGAAAACCCCATCAAAAGTAGCGAAAAAATTGGATGCACAAAAAGGCGTTGAGTTGCAACGAAGCAAAGATTACCTGAACTCGGAAAGGTTGATAAAGAAATCTGGAAATAAAAAGAGATGCGGCCTAAATAACCCCAATGCTACCAACGGGGGAGTTCTGCAGGGTCCTGCTGATAATAGAGCTTCAACTCCTCATAAAGCTCCGGGTGCTTTCGCTTAAGTTGTACAGCCTTCTCGAAGAAACATTCCGTCGCCACAGCAAAAAACTCCGCGGGATTTGTGGCGCCATACTTATCTAATACAGTCCTCCGACCGTGTGCGGCATCTTGTTGTAAATGCACATACTCCGTGCCAAGCACACGCGCCCACGCAATATACATCGAACGTCGCGGTAAAATAGGTGAACCGTGGGCTTCGCCACCCTCCTGGTCAAGTTGATGGGCAACCTCGTGAAGTACAACGTTGTGGCCGTCATGGATATCGGATGCTCCGCGCAACACATCATCCCATGATAATACAACCGCTCCGTGATGCCACGACTCGCCGAGCCGAACCGAATCACCCTCGATCACCATTCCATTGCCCATCGACTCGCTCACATGTGCTATATATATGCTGGGGTAGACCAATATTGATTTCATTGTCGGGTAGTAGTCTGTGTCACGGTGGAGCAGGAGCAGGCACGCTTGCGCAGCAATGGTAACCCTGATCTCATCAGTCACTTGCAAACCCCGGCAGCCTTCAAAATGCTTCTCGTCAAGGAAGACCTGAACGTGGCCTTGAAGCTCCCGCCGATCAGCTTCAGGCAAGCAACGATAGAATGGAACATTACGCTCGATGATTTTGAGCCACGATTGGGGTAATAGAATAGCGCGCAAACGATCACGCCGTCGCCGTTTAAAATTGAACATGCTTAAATTTCCCAATCCCCCATATTTCTTTCAGAATATTGAATCGGAATGGTATTACTTTCCAATGGTAACAGTTAGGTCTTTTGGTAATCCAGAATTTGTACTGGTCATTTGGTGGTATTGAATATATCGTTTGACCAATCACAGTATGATCGTTCTGTATGAATGGAATAATGCTTAAGCCTCATTATATCTTTCACTTCATCGAGCAACCTTTTCCCTTTTTTGATTGACATCTTTTTCTCCTATCCTATAATGCATAAGAAGAAATAAAATTATAAGGTAATTTTTAAAATACTACACGATAATTTTACCTGATAATAGTGCTTTTCTCAAGTTATCAGGGCAATTGATTGTGATAATCAATGGTTAGGCGACATTTTGCTGGCCAAGTCGGTAAGGAGGTGATAAAGATGAAATGACCAAACGTTTCAGTGCGACCCACATCGGAACCCCCAGTGGGCCGATGGAGGTCACGAACTTTAGCTCTTTAAGGAGCAACATCTACTAACCATTCAACTAAAAAGGAGACACACCATGAAAGAACTTACGCGCGAACACCGTGCCATCCTCAACTTCAAACTCGCTTCGGCGCAAGTGCGCGCCATCGTGGGTGACGAAGAGAACATTATGTTCACTCGTTTCTACGACGCCTTTGAGGGCGGCATTTCTTACTTCATCCAAAGCGAGTTGAACATCCGACAGGGGGAACGTTGCAGGGCACTCGGCGTGAAGCCCGAGATTCAGAGTGCCGCCCTGGCTCAGGGCGCAAAGCTGAACAAGAAAGGCATCGAGATGCTGGGCATCTCTCAGGCCATGCTCGGCGAATTCATCAAAACTATCGCCAAGGAGGAGCCCTCCACCGATGTGAAGTTTCAGGCTAAACTCAAGGAGTTTCAGGTGGATGTGCGTGAGATTCTATCCGATCTCGAAATCAAAGCGTCCGATGCAAAAGAAATCGACGGCGTGCTGACCGAGGTCATCGCCGCTGCCGGTCCCGGCAAAACATCGAAAGACCTCGCGGCCTTTCTCGCCGCAAAAGTGAAAGCCCTCGCCGAGGTTCGTGGGACTGCCGGGCGAGGTGCAGAGACGAACATCGCCATATGGAAGCTCGTTGCTGCTGCGACGCTTTTAGCTCTCGCGATATGGGTCGTCTACAAGTGCTACTACAGCAGGTGGCGCTGCTCGAAATCAGAGAAGGCGGTATATGACACCATCCTCGCGTTCGCGATGGTCGTGTTTTGTGCCTGCGAGTGAGTCAGCGCCAAGGTCATGGGCACATGGGGTCACACCTTCATTATTCAATAATTATTTATTGTAATAGTTCCGCATACCACAGAGATCGCAAAGATTGCAGAGCATGTACGCACGAGATAAACAAGATTTTAAAGATTCTTTAAGCTTTGTACGGTGTCAGATTCTTTTAATTGCTCCTTATCATTACTTTCCCATACTACCCCTTTGATTGTTTGGCTTCCTTTCCACGTTTCCACGAGGACAAGCTTTTCTCAAAGGTCTGGGCTTTGCCATTCGCTAGCAGGCTCGCCGTTACAACAGGCATTATCGAGTTCGTCAACCTATGGACTAGTGTTTAATGGCATAAATTAGCGTAATATAGTTTAAGTTCTTTTTGATAGACATTTCTTTTCGTCCACTCAAATGGAGCGGCCTTTTTGTTGTAGACTTTTACGAAATCATCAATAGCCTTGCGTACTTGTTGTGGT
>JACRII010000163.1 GCA_016235875.1 Planctomycetota bacterium | reverse complement strand
GGTATCTTTCCAGATTTCTACAAAACTCCTTTCTCGCACATTTCCAGACACATTGGGCATATAAGGACAGGGAGTGATATTGCCTTCCGGTGTAATCCTGCAATAGTGAGTGCCGGCAGGGCATCCGCCCGCATACGCCCTGATGAGTGGAGAAGAGGTATCGTGTTCATAGACAATTCTTCGATAGTGGGGAGCGCATTTTGCCCCGACCATCATCTTTCCGTGATATATTTTTTGTATGTCATAAAGCCGGTGCAATGCCTGGTCGTACTGTTGTGGCGTAATATCCGTCAGGTCTTGTCCCTTTCCGGTACACACGAGAAAAAACAGGTTAAAGACCTTTGCGCCGAGGTTGTAAGAAAATTCAATGATATTGGGGATTTCATTAAAATTTTCTTTGGTGACTGTGGTTTGTATTTGAAACTCAATCCCCTGCCTACGGCATGCCTCAATTCCATTAAGGGTGTCATCCCAGGCGCCTGGAATTCCCCTGAATGTATCATGTCTTCCGGGAACTATAGAGTCAAGACTGATGCCAATCCCTGTTACCCCGCTTTCCTTGAGTTTCTTTGCAATATCATCGTCGATCATATTCCCGTTTGTTCCCAGTACTACCATCATTCCTTTCTGAGAGGCATAAGAGGATAGGTCGTAGATGTCTTTTCTTAATAAAGGTTCTCCGCCCGTAAGTATCAATAACAGATTTGGATTAAGCTCTGCCATTTGATCTATGAGCTTATATCCTTCCTGGGTGCTGAGTTCACTGACAGATTGGTTGGTTAAAGCATTTGTATCAAGATAGCAATGGCTACAGCGCAGGTTGCACCGATAGGTCGTGTTCCACGAGATTGCGTATGGTTTGTAATCCATTTGTAATAAGACCTTTTAACACGGAGTATTTTAGGAAAACAACGTCAAATGATATATCATAGTGATTTAAAAAACAACAAATTTTATCTGTTGTGTAATGGATTTAGGTAAACTAAAATATGCTGGTTTTAAATTTCTCAGGTGTTTGGTATTATTCTCGAAATCTTATTGAATTCTATTTATAATAATTTTCAGGATGAATGATGTGAATTAATATTCCATGGTTCCTTTTTAAAAGGGAATGATTTTCTGAGGGAGTGTGTGCCATGAACGCACCAAAAGTAGGTTTAAAACGACTCGAAACCGTATGGTTCCAGGTAACGGGCGCCCTTTGTAATTTACAGTGCTCTCATTGTTTTATTTCTTGCGGACCGAAAAATAAAACACATGAGATGATAACAGTAGATACTGTCCGATGGTATTTAAAAGAGGCGGCAACGCTGGGAGTAAAAGAGTTTTATTTTACGGGGGGAGAGCCATTTCTGCATCCTCAGATTGCGGACATTATAAGAGAGACTTTGAACTATGGTCCGGCAACCATCCTCTCTAATGGCACTCTGATAACAGATAAGGGTGCACAAATCTTTTGCCAGATATCTCGTAATTCCAAACATAAATTGGAATTCAGAATAAGTCTTGAGAGTCCTATTGAAGCAGAGAACGACCAGATACGGGGCAATGGCTCTTTTCAGAGGGCGATTAAGGGTATTCGAGCTTTGTTCCATGCGGGTTTCAATCCCATTATTACAACGGCAGACTGGTCAAAATACGAAAAGTTTGCACAAGAAACCGATGCGGGATTTAGATCATTGGCAGGTTCTCTCGGCGCCCCGCAATTGAGGTTAAAAAAATTACCTTTAGTTCTTTTAGGACGTTCCGCTGAATTAATCAGACCTTACGACGATAGCGAACGAGTTACCGGGAAGTGTTTTGATAACTTTGATATAAATAACCTTCAGTGTGCCACCAGCCGAATAGTAACCAGTAAGGGTGTCTTTGTTTGTCCCATACTTATTAACGACACAAAGGCGTTGATGGGCTGGACACTAAAAGAATCCCTCAAACCATATGCGATGGAATCGCCTGCCTGTTATACCTGCAGGACGTCGGGATTAACCTGTAAAAATGATGGTTCACATTCATACGAAACGGGCATCTCTCCAAATGATGAAGAGGTAAAGGGCATTGGGAAAGACACCGTCAGGAAATCAGTTAATAAATTTTATAGTACAGCTGCCAATCAACCCCAAAAAGAACTGTGTTGTCCAACCAGTTATGATTCTGCTGATTTATCACATATTCCCCAAGAAATATTGAATATTTCTTATGGGTGCGGCAGTCCTGTGACACTGGCTCAAATTGAATTAGGAGAGAGCGTACTGGATTTAGGCTCTGGCGGGGGTGTGGACTGTTTTATTGCTTCTAAAATAGTAGGTGAGAGGGGGCGTGTTGTAGGTATCGACATGACTGACGAAATGCTGTTAAAGGCCAATGCATCGAGAGAAAGCGTCTCAGGGAAACTTGGCTTTAATAATGTGCGGTTTTTAAAAGGGTTTCTGGAAGAAATACCCCTGGCAAATGACTGTATTGACGTGGTTACGTCTAATTGTGTAATTAATTTGTCTGACCAGAAGGAAAAGGTTTTCCAAGAGATATTCAGGGTATTGAGAAAAGGCGGCAGGTTTGTTATATCCGATATTTTCTCTGATAGGGAAGTCCCTCTGCATATGAAACATAATAGAAAGTTATGGAGTGAGTGCATATCCGGGGCGATTACAGAGATTGCATTTGCTAATAAAATAAAGGCAATGGGTTTCTATGGGCTGGAGGTAATTAATCGTTATCTTTACAAGGAGGTGGAAGGATTTCCGTTTTATTCCATAACCGTAAAGGCATATAAATATAAGAAATCAAAGGAATGTATGTACCTAGGTCAATATGCTACCTATAAGGGGCCTTTCAGCTTTGTTTCAGATGATGATGGGCATACTTATCCCGTAGGAATTCCTGTGGAGATATGTACCGATACGGCATGGAAGCTTTCGAATCCTCCGTATAAAGGGATGTTTATCCTGTCGGATAGACAGAATATAGAGGTGGAGAAGCCGTGTGGGCCTAAATGCTGTGAGTGATAAAGCGAGCATACCCAAAAAAGTGTTTTTAAATAAATCTAAATTTACGTTAAGGACAATATTTTAGGGAAACTACAAGGTGATTGAGATAAAACCTGTAACTGGAAAAATTGATGCAGTAGTAAGCGTACCGGGTTCGAAGAGTTATACAAACCGTGCGCTTATAACGGCAGCGTTAGCCGATGGAGAATCCACAATAACCAATGCACTTTTTAGCGATGACACCAAATATATGGCGTCCAGCTTGAATGCGTTAGGGATACCCATCAAAGAAGATCCAAATGCTAACAGATTTGTCATAAACGGTAAAGGTGGAATCATTCCGGCGAAACAGGCAAATCTGTTTATCGGCAATGCAGGGACTGCCATGAGGTTTTTAACTGCCATGCTAACCCTGGGTAACGGGGTTTATGAAATTGACGGTATCGAGCGTATGAGGCAAAGACCGATACAGGATTTGCTTGACGGTTTAAAACAGCTTGGGGCTGATGCCGTGTCTAAATTTAATAACAGTTGCCCGCCTGTATTAATCCGGGGGATAGGATTACAAGGCGGTTCGACTGTGGTGAAGGGGGATTTGAGCAGCCAGTATTTTAGCGCCCTCCTTATGACAGCGCCTTATGCAAAAAACGATGTATCCATAAAAGTAAAGGGTGATCTGGTTTCGAAACGGTATGTGGATATGACGATAGCGTTGATGCGTCAATTCGGCGTAACCGTCGAAAACAACAATTACAGAACGTTCTTCGTAAAATCCGGACAACGGTACAAGGCTTTGCGGTATGAAGTTGAGGGAGATGCATCAGCAGCTTCGTATTTTTTCGCTGTCGCAGCCATTACCGGTGGAAAGGTGAGGGTTGTGGGTATAGGAAGCGATTCCTTACAAGGCGATATCCATTTTGTAGATGTCTTGAAAAGTATGGGTTGTAAGGTTACAAAGAATGCCAATTGGATTGAAGTACAAGGAGATTCGTTGCGAGGAGTTGATATAGATATGGGCGATATGCCCGACGTGGTGCAAACCCTTGCATCCGTGGCGGTATTTGCCAAGGGTAAAACGCGGGTCGGAAATGTAAAAAACATGCGCATAAAAGAGACAGACCGTATTGCCGCGGTAGTAAACGAACTGCGCCGGATGGGTATTTCAGCGGTAGAGTATGAGGATGGCTTTGAAATTGAACCATCCGTGCCGAAACCAGCGGAGATAGAAACATACGATGACCATCGTATGGCCATGAGTTTTGCGTTAATTGGATTGCGTGCAAATGGGATTAAAATAAAGCACCCCGAATGTGTATCAAAAACATTTCCCGATTATTTTCGGAGGTTAGAGGCGTTACGAGGCGATTTGTAAGTTGATAAAATACTATGGCTACACCAGACGTTGATGAGAAATATATGGCGTTTACCCTGGAACTGGCTGAAAAAGGGCGGGGAAAGGTAGAACCGAATCCCATGGTAGGCGCTGTGCTTGTAAAAAACGGTAAAATTATGGGAAAAGGCTATCATCAGGCATTCGGTGGGGCGCATGCCGAGATTCACGCAATACACGAGGGTGGAACGAACAGCAAAGGGGCGACACTCTATGTGTCTATGGAACCCTGTGCGCACTACGGCAAGACGTCGCCTTGTGTTGATGCAATTATTAAGGCAGGTATCAAGAAGGTAGTGGCGGCAGTTATTGATCCGAATCCCATTACCTCCGGGAAGGGAATACAAAAACTGAAAGAGGCAGGGGTCGAAGTTGTGGTGGGTATAATGGAAATGCAGGCTAAAAGACTCAATGGTCCTTTTTTTAAATTAATGCAAAAAGGATTACCCTATGTAACCGTGAAATGGGCTATGTCAATTGATGGCAAGATCGCCGCACACACAGGAGAATCCAGGTGGATCACATCGGATGAATCTAGGGAATATGTGCATAAGATTCGTGGGCAGATGGATGGTATTTTGGTGGGGATCAATACCGTCGTGCGGGATGATCCGTTACTGACCTGCAGGATTGAGGGGGGACAAAATCCGAAGAGAATTGTTGTGGACAGCAATGCCGTACTTCCTATAAATTCACGTCTTTTAAGCACGATTAACGAAGGCGAAATAATCGTTGCGGTATGTAAAAATGCGCAACGGAATCGTATTGAGAAACTTGAACAACTGGGATGTAAGATTGTTCAAACAACAGATATGAATGGTCGCGTAGATTTGCAAGAACTCTTTCAGCGTCTTGGCGAGATGAAATTGACAAATATTCTCGTAGAGGGTGGCAGCAGGGTTATCACCTCTGTGATAGAAGACCGGCTTGCTGACAGGGTGATGGTTTTTGTTGCGCCAATTATCATTGGGGGTG